>VBCT01000088.1 GCA_005882235.1 Betaproteobacteria bacterium | reverse complement strand
AGCGTGCGTCCGGCGAGCGCCGTCGAGTTGCTCGGGCTCTCCGATTCGGATTTCCTCGCGCGCCTGCGCGAAATCTTTGGCGGAAGGCTCGGGAATTTCACCTCGGTCGGTCCCCGCTCGACCTTCCCGCTTTCCCTGCGTTACGGCAAGATCGTTCCCGCAACGAGAGTTCTTGCGATCGGAAACGCCGCGCAAACGCTGCACCCGGTGGCCGGCCAGGGACTCAATCTCGGCCTGCGCGACGCATGGGAACTGGCTCAGATGTTGCTTGACGCCGCCAGGGAAGAAATTGGCGAGCCCCGTTTTCTCGCTCGCTACGCCCGTAGCCGCAGCTTCGACCGCTACGCGGGAATCGGGTTCACCGATTTTCTGGTGAGGATATTCTCGAATTCTCTTGCGCCGCTCGCGCTGGCGCGCGGCGCTGGCCTTGCAGCGCTCGATGCTCTGCCGCCCGCGCGGCGTTTTCTCGCCCACCGCATGATCTTCGGCGCTCGCGCGCTGCCCTGAACGGCGCGGCGCCGCTTTCGCGGTGCGGGAATAGCAAAAAATCCGCAGTCGATTTTTTTCTTGCGCGAAGCGCTGTAGCGCTTCCCTAAGCGCTCATGTTTAGGTATAGAATTGCGCTCCGCCCGAAAAATTTCCGTGATCGTCGATGCGAATCGGTTCGCGCACCTTGCGAAATAACCTCTTTGTCGCGCCGATGGCCGGGGTCACGGATCGCCCCTTCCGGCAGTTGTGCAAAAGGTTCGGCGCAGGCCTGGCCGTATCCGAGATGGTGGCCTCGAACTCCTTGCTGTGGGGCAGCGAGAAGACGCGCCGCCGCGCCAATCACGAGGGCGAAGTCGAGCCGATCTCGGTACAGATCGCCGGGGCCGACCCGGAGATGATGGCCGAGGCCGCCCGCTTCAACGTGGAGCGGGGCGCGCAAATCGTCGACATCAACATGGGCTGCCCGGCGAAGAAAGTCTGCAACACCCTGGCCGGGTCCGCGCTCCTCAAGGATGAGCCCCTGGTCGGGCGCATTCTCAAAGCCGTGGTGAAGGCGGTGAATGTACCCGTCACGCTGAAGTTCCGCACGGGGTGGGATCCGGTCAACAAGAACGCTCTGAAGGTCGCGAAAATCGCCGAGGACAGCGGCGTGCAGCTCTTGTCCCTGCACGGCCGCACCCGCGCCTGCGGATTCTCGGGCCGGGCCGAGTACGACACGATCCGCGAAGTCAAACGCTCTACGCGTTTGCCCGTGGTGGCAAACGGCGACATCACCACGCCGGAGGAAGCCAAGCAGGTGCTCGAGTACACGGGTGCCGACGGGATCATGATCGGTCGCGCGGCTCAAGGGCGGCCCTGGATCTTCCGCGAGATCGGACACTATCTTTCAACGGGCGAGAAACTCCCCCACCCTCTCGTTACCGAGATCCACGCCGTGTTGCTCGCGCATCTGCACGAGCTCTACGCGTTCTATGGCAGAGAAACTGGGGTCAAGGTCGCGCGCAAGCACATCTCCTGGTACACGAAGGGGCTCGCCGGTTCGGCAAGCTTCCGGCATCACATGAATCAGCTTGAAACCTGCGAGGAGCAACTCGACGCGGTCAATCGTTTCTTCGAGCAGTTCGGGCGCGAGAATCTGCGCCTGCGCTATGAGGTGGAGCTGGCGGCATGAATCGGGGCGAGTGCCGCCTGCGAAAGCCATAAGCTCGAGTCGGAGTCGGGGGAAACGGCGGTATGAGGCAAACCAACGAGATCGCGGACTGCGTCCGCCGGTCTCTGGAGCGGTACTTCAAGGACCTCGACGGGGCAAAGCCGCGCGCCATCTACGACATGGTGCTCAAGAACGTCGAGCGTCCGATGCTCGAGCTCGTGCTCGACCGGGCCGAGGGAAATCAGTCCATCGCCGCGCAGATGCTCGGGATCAACCGCAATACTCTGCGAAAGAAGATCCAGTCGCTGAAAATAAAGATGTGAGCGGTGATCCAGCCGTTCACTGTCTACCCGCATGATTCCCATCCGGACGGCGCTGATCAGCGTATCCGACAAGAGCGGCCTAGCGGAGTTTGCGCGCGGCCTCGCCCGGTTCAAGGTCAAGATCCTGTCGACGGACGGCACGGCGAAACTTCTCGCCGAGCAGGACCTCCCCGTCACCGAGGTGGCCGACTATACCGGCTTCCCGGAAATGCTCGACGGGAGGGTGAAAACCCTGCACCCGAGACTGCACGCCGGCATTCTCGCCCGGCGCGATTCCCCCGCGCACTTGGCCGCGATCAAGGCGGCGGGCATCGAGCCGATCGATCTCGTCGTCGTCAACCTCTATCCGTTCGCGCGTACCGTCGCGAAACCGAATTGCACACTCGCCGAGGCGATCGAGAACATCGACATCGGAGGTCCCAGCATGCTGCGCGCAGCGGCCAAGAACTACGCGGGCGTCGCGGTCTTGACCGATCCGTCCGACTATTCAAAGGTCATCGCGGAAATGGGGGAGCACGGCGGCGCCTTGAGCGAGGCCACGCGCTTCGCTCTGGCCCAAAAGGCGTTTGCCCACAGCGCAGCGTACGAAGCCGCCATCGGCAACTACCTCACCGGGCTCGCGGGTGATGGAAACCTTGCGCCTTTCCCGGAGCACCTTACGCTCCAGTTCGAAAAAATGCAGGACCTGCGCTACGGCGAAAACCCGCATCAGGCCGCTGCTTTCTATCGCGACGGCGATCCGGTTCCCGGAAGCATCGCCGGCTACACTCAGGTTCAAGGCAAGGAGCTGTCGTACAACAACATCGCCGACGCCGACGCAGCCTGGGAATGCGTGAAGACCTTCGATGAGCCGGCCTGCGTGATCGTCAAGCACGCCAATCCTTGCGGCGCCGCGATCGGAGCCTCACCCCGCGACGCCTACGAGCGCGCCTTTGCCACCGACCCCACGGCAGCATTCGGGGGCATCGTCGCCTTCAACAAAGGCCTCGACGCCGCGACGGCCGGAGCGGTAGCCAAACAGTTCGTCGAAGTCGTGATCGCGCCCGAATTCGATTCCGAAGCACTGCGGATCTTTGCCGACAAAGCCAACGTGCGGTTGATGTCGGTGCGCCTTGCGCGCGCCGCGCAGACGTACGACTTCAAGCGCGTCGGGGGCGGGCTCCTCGTGCAGTCTCCGGACGGCCGTAATGTGGAAGCCTCGGGGCTGCGCACGGTCACGCGCCTGAAGCCGACCGCAGCACAGCTCGCCGACTTGCTGTTCGCGTGGCGCGTGGCGAAGTTCGTCAAATCGAACGCCATCGTGTTCTGCGCGGGCGGCCGCACGCTTGGCATCGGCGCAGGGCAAATGAGCCGCGTCGACGCCGCCCGTGTTGCCGCGCTCAAAGCGCAGGACGCGGGACTGAACCTCATGGGATCTGTCGTCGCGTCGGACGCATTCTTCCCGTTTCGCGACGGCGTGGAAGTGGTCGCCCGAGCGGGCGCGAACGCCGTCGTCCAGCCCGGCGGAAGCGTGCGCGACGACGAGGTGATCGCGGCCGCGGACGAGCTTGGACTTGCCATGGTGTTCACAGGCGTGCGGCATTTCCGGCACTGAAGCCTGACCGCTGCTTATGAAAATTCTCGTCGTCGGCTCGGGAGGCAGGGAACACGCGATCGGGTGGCGCCTGGCGCAAAGCCCGCGCGTACAAAAAATCTTCGTCGCTCCGGGCAATGGCGGCACCGCGCGCGAGGCCGGCTTGGAGAACGTCGCGATCTCGGCGATCGACGAGCTGGCCGAGTTCGCGCTGGCCGAAAATATCTACCTCACGGTGGTGGGACCCGAGGCGCCGCTCGCCGAAGGAATCGTCGACCTGTTCCGTTCCAGGGGTTTGCGGATCTTCGGCCCGACGCGGGCCTGCGCGCGGCTGGAGAGCTCCAAGCAGTTCGCCAAGGAATTCATGACGCGGCACGGAATTCCCACTGCGGAATTTTCGAGCTTCGACGCGGCGCGCGCCGCGCACGCCCATATCGACGCGCGCGGCACGCCTATCGTCGTGAAGGCGGACGGGCTCGCCGCGGGAAAAGGCGTGATCGTCGCAATGAGCGCGGACGAAGCCCACCGTGCAGTCGAGACAATCCTCGTCGAGCGCGCGATGGGCGCCGCGGGGGACCGCGTCGTGATCGAAGAATTCCTCGAAGGAGAAGAAGTGAGCTTCATCGTGCTGGCGGACGGCGAGCACGTGCTCCCCCTTGCAACCAGCCAGGATCACAAGCGCCTGAGGGACGGCGACAAGGGGCCCAATACCGGCGGCATGGGCGCGTACTCTCCGGCGCCGGTCGTTGCTCCCGGGCTGCACGCGCGGGTGGTGCGCGAAATCATCCAGCCCGTGCTCGCGGGAATGACCGAGGAGGGCCACCGCTACAGCGGGTTCCTCTACGCCGGCCTCATGATCGACGGCTCGGGTAATCCCCGGGTGCTGGAATTCAACTGCCGTCTCGGCGATCCCGAGACGCAGCCGATTCTGCTGCGTTTGAAGAGCGATCTATTCGAGTTAGTCGAGAGCGCCATGGACGGGAGGCTCGACCGCGTCAAGGCGGAATGGGACCGCCG
Source organism: Betaproteobacteria bacterium (assembly GCA_005882235.1). Lineage (GTDB taxonomy): Bacteria > Pseudomonadota > Gammaproteobacteria > Burkholderiales > SG8-39 > VBDM01. The sequence continues at coordinate 4,509 of VBCT01000088.1, read as the reverse complement.
TGCCGCGCTGGGGGTGGTTCTCGCGGCCGCGGGTTATCCCGACGCACCGGAAAAGGGCCACGTCGTGACGGGCCTGCCGGCGGCGGGAGAAGACTTCCGGGTGTTCCACTCGGGCACGGCGCTCAGAGGCGGCGCCATCGTCACCAACGGCGGGCGCGTGCTGTGCGCGACCGCCCTCGGGGATTCGATCAAGATGGCGCAGCGGCGTGCCTACGAAATCGTGGAAGGTATCCGTTTCGACGGCATGCAGTATCGGCGCGACATCGGGCACCGCGCTGTTGCCCCGCGAAGGCTTTGACCTGCGAAACGGTTCGATGAACCCGGCTGCGGTCCACGCTTACCTCCTCGAGTTGCAGAACCGCCTCGTCGCGGAGCTGGAGCGCGTCGAAGGACGCGGCTTCAGCCGCGATCACTGGCACCGGAACGAAGCCGGCGGCGGTGAGAGCCGCATCATCGAGGACGGGGGCGTGTTCGAGCGCGGCGGAGTGAATTTCTCCCGCGTGCACGGGGAGCGGCTCCCGCCCTCCGCGAGCGCCGCGCGGCCCGAGCTGGCCGGCCGCGCATTCGAGGCCGCCGGCGTGTCGCTGGTACTGCATCCGCGCAATCCCTATGTCCCGACCGTTCACATGAACGTGCGGTTCCTGGTCGCGACTAAGCCGCAAAGCGAGCCGATCTGGTGGTTCGGCGGCGGCATGGACATGACCCCCTACTACGGGTTCGAGGAGGACGCGCGCCACTTTCACGCGACGTGCCGGCAGGCGCTCGAGGCTTTCGGCCCCGAGTGCTATCCCCGCTTCAAACGCTGGTGCGACGAGTACTTCTATCTCAAGCACCGCGGCGAACCACGCGGCATCGGAGGGATTTTCTTCGACGATCTGAACGACGGCGGCTTCGACAGATGTTTAGGCCTCGCGCGCAGCGTCGGCGACCATTTTCTCCCGGCCTATCTTCCCGTCATCGAGCGCCGGAGAGATCTTCCTTACGGCGAACGTGAGCGAGACTTCCAGGCCTATCGCCGCGGCCGCTATGTCGAGTTCAATCTCGTCTATGATCGCGGCACGCTGTTCGGCTTGCAGTCGGCCGGCCGCGCTGAGTCGATATTGATGTCGCTGCCCCCGCTCGTGAAGTGGCGTTATGACTGGAAGCCGGATCCGTCGAGTCCGGAAGGAAGACTCTATCGGGATTTCCTGCGACCGAGAGACTGGCTGGGCGAATGATGACGTAGAGAGGAGCACGATGGATACACGCAAGCTTGGAAAAAATGGGCCCGCCGTCCCGGCGCTGGGCTTGGGTTGCATGGGAATGACGGGAATCTACGGCGAGCCGAACGAGCCCGAATCGATCGCGACGATTCATCGCGCCATCGATCTCGGAGTCAACCTGATCGTCACCTCGGACGCATACGGAGCGGGAGCCAACGAGGAGCTGGTCGGGCGCGCGATCAAGGGCAAGCGCAACCGCGTGCTCATCGCCACTAAATTCGGGAACATGGGCCTGAGCGGCTTCAAGCTTCCCGAAGGCCTTTCGGCGGGTCACCCCGGCTACGTGCCGCAGGCCTGTGATGCCTCACTCAAGCGCCTCGGCGTCGAAGTGATCGATGTCTACGGACTGCATCGCGTCGACCCCAAGGTGCCGATCGAGGATACCGTGGGCGCGATGAAAAAGCTGGTCGATCATGGCAAGGTGCGCTATCTCGCGCTTTCCGAGGCGGGCGCGGGTACGCTCCGGCGCGCGCACAAGGTGCATCCGCTCGTTGCGCTCGAGACCGAGTACTCGCTCTGGTCGCGCGATGTGGAAAAGGACATCCTCCCCGCCTGCCGCGAGCTCGGTATCGCCTTTATGGCTTACTCGCCGCTTGGCCGTGGGTTCCTTACCGCGACGATCAAGACCTTGGACGCGCTCCAGCCGAAGGACAGACGTCGCGATCATCCGCGCTTCAATGCCGACAACCTCAAACGCAACGTCGTGCTGCTGCAACCTCTCGAATCGATCGCCGCCGCCCACAAGGTCACACCGGCGCAGGTGGCGCTCGCCTGGGTGCTCGCACAAGGGTCGGACGTCGTTCCCATTCCGGGAACGAAACGGCGCGATTACCTAGAACAGAACGCCGCCGCAGCCGGTATGGCTTTGAGCGCGGCGGAAATCGCCCAACTCGCGAAGACGTTTCCTCCCGGTGTTGCCTCGGGCACCCGCTATCCGGAGAAGCAGCTCGCCGCACTCGGCATTTGAACCTGACCGGTCTAGCCTTTCAGCCCAAGGCCCGTGGCGCCGACCCGAGGTCTGCATTCGCGCGAAAATGCCTGTTGGCTTCTTCGGTTCGCCCGATGCGCTCGAAGAGGCGCGCGAGCGCGACGTGTGCCGCCGGCGTCGGCTGCGTAGCGAGGCTTGCTTCGAGATAACTTTGCGCCTTTCCCCACAACTCGCGCTGCACGCATAAGCGGCCCAGCGTCAACAATAATTCCGCTTCTCCCGGACGCTCGCTCAGCCACCGTTCGGCCCGCTCGAGCCGCTCGAACGCGTCCTCGTCGGTGCATTCCCCATAGAGCAGGGCGAGCGCACCGTCCCAGTCCTTCTCGAGCGCTTCCTCGATGATCCGGTGGGCCTTGCGACAATCCCCGAGCCCGATGAAAGCGCGCGCGGCGGCGGCCGCGACCTTGGGGCGCAGACGCTCGGAACGCGGCGTGTCCTCCCAATGCCGGGCGAGGCCTTCCCGATCGGCGGCCTTGCGCGACAGTATCGCGACGCGCGCGTTGACGCGCACGCTATCGAGGGCTTCAGGCGGCATCGCATCCCGTTTCTCCAGCAAGTTCGCCACGCGGAGGACCTCGTCCCAATTTGCCATGCCCTGCTCCGCGCGCAGCGACAGCAACAGGGCCGCGACATGCCTGGGCCGGCCGGCGTTCACTTCGCGCAGAACGGCTCGTGCTTCGAGGAAGCGCCGTTCCTCGAGGAGGAGCTCCGCCGCAGTCATCAAGCGGGCGAGACGCCACTCGCCGTCCCCTTCCTTCGCCCGCTCGAGCCACTGATCGCGCCGGCCGAACTGCCGCAGCCTCTGGGCCGCACGTGCCGCAAGAAGACTCGCGAGACCTGGCGCCGCGCCCAGTTCGGCCGCCCCGGAGGCGAGTTTCTCAGCGCGGACAAATTGACCCTCGAAGAGCGCCTGGATCGCCCCCAGCGCCGCTGCGCGTCCTTTTTCAGCCCGCCGTCGCTCACGAAAAGCGCGCACGTGCGAAGGTAGCCTGAGGGCATGCCACACCACTCTAAGGAGGAAGTAAGCGCCCGCGAGTACCGCGATCAGAAGAATGGCGAGCAGGTTGAGCGAAATCTCGGCGCGCCACGGATGCAGAACGAACAGCGCGTAGGCACCGTGGCCTCGCATTGCCAGCGAAAGGGCCACGGCGAGCGCCGACAGGACAAGCAGCCAAAGCAAGCCTTTCACTGCCCGGCCTGCTTCCGGATTGGCTTGTAAGCGCGTACCGCCGCAAGGCTTTCGCCGAGCGTCGGAAGCGAGACCACTATGCTGCCCGAGCCGAGCTGCTTCAGCGTCACCGCCATCGCCACGGCAGCGCGAGAACGCGTGTCGAAGTATCGCTCGAGCCAGCTTGCCGCGACCTTCACGTCGCCGTGGTAGGCGGCTTCGTCGCGCGCAAGGAGCGCAAGCCGCGCGTTCAGCAGGCGAAGTTTCAGGTTCTCGCGCAGGAAGAACGCCTGCGGCGGGCTGAGCAACGCCGGATCTGAGCCTTCCATGTTCTCGATCCTGACGAGCTGCCTGAGCTCGCCGAGCAATTCCGCGACCAGCCTTTCCCATAACCCGTCGGCCTCACGCTTGGGGGCGGACGTCGCCCGCGGGCGAGCTTCCTGCACGAGCGGCAGGGAATCCACGCCCGCGATCAACTGATCGAGTTTCGCGGCGAATCCTGGAACATCCAGGCTGGGCGCGGTCTTGAGGCGCTCGATATCGCGGGAAAAAACCCTGCGCAGCGGCAGGAACTGGGGACGGCCCGAGCGCGCCAGGCGCGCGTCGGCGGTCTGCAGCGCGGACAAGGCCACCTGGACGTTACCGGTGAGCTGCAGCTGCTGCGAGGCAATGGTGAGGATCTGCTCGATTTCGGCCATCACCCATTCGTCGCGACTGCGCGACAGCTCCTGGTAGAGCGTGTCGAGGCTGAGCTGCTGATTCTGAAATTCTGCGAGCTTCAGCTCGATCTGCGCGAGCTTCGCCTGCGCCTCGCGCGCCGTCTCCTGCGCCTGTCTTGCGCTCAGGCGCGCGTCGCGGCTGTCGGACTCGCTTTCGCGCACGCGCTGAGCGAGCTCGTCGCGCAGCGCGCCGATCCGGTTGTGACCGTCGTACCACTGCCAGGCGAAAAACAGTGCGACCAGCCCGAATGCGGTCGCCGTCGCCGAAATGCGCCAGGCTTTGAGCTTCGAAGCTCCCCGAGTCCCGGAAGCGGGTGCGGTGTCGTTTTCCATGCGTGAGCCGACTCCCGATGAGAGGCGATCATACTTTAG
>VBCT01000061.1 GCA_005882235.1 Betaproteobacteria bacterium | reverse complement strand
CTGAGAGCCGCACGGCGCTGCGCGGCATGGTGATGCGGGCGCAGGCGATGGTGCGCACGAACTCGGTCCAGTCGAGCTTCGGTGCGCTCTCGAGCGGAGTGCCTTTCACATGAACGAGGTCGTTGATCGGCACCGATTCGGGCGGCGGGGCCAGGCTCGCGAGCGCGGCGATGAGGCCCGCGCGCTGCGCGCGCGACTCGCCCATGCCCACGATTCCCCCGCAGCACACCTTGATTCCGGCACCGCGCACCCGCGCCAGCGTACCGAGCCGGTCGCCGTAAGTGCGCGTGGTGATGATCTCGCCGTAGAACTCAGGGGCCGTATCGAGGTTGTGGTTGTAATAGTCGAGACCCGCCGCCTTGAGCTCCTCCGCCTGGCCTTCGCGCAAGAGGCCGAGCGTCGCGCAAGTCTCGAGTCCCAGCGCCTTTACCGCGCGCACCCTCTGCGCCACCTGTTCGATGTCTTTCTGCTTGGGCCCGCGCCAGGCGGCTCCCATGCAAAAACGCGTGGCTCCATTCTGCTTCGCCGCGCGTGCCGCTGCGAGCACGGTCCCGAGAGGAAGCAGCGGCTCGTTTTCCACCCCTGTGCGGTAGCGCGCCGATTGCGGGCAGTAGGCGCAATCCTCAGGGCATCCTCCGGTCTTGATCGAGAGGAGCGTGGACAGTTGCACGGCGTTGGCGTCGAAGTGCAAGCGATGCACGGTCTGGGCGCGGTGGAGAAGGTCGTTGAAGGGCAGCTCGAAGAGCGCCTCCACGCTCGCACGGGTCCAGCGCGGTGCGTCTTCCATTCGACCGCCGTGCACCGCCGCGCCGGCTTGCCCGTTATGAGGAATCATCTGCACCGCACGATCATCGGGGCAAGCTGCAGAGTTGTCAAATAATGCTATCCGCTCTACTGAACAGCTGCGCAAGAAGCGCCCATGCCTGGGCCGGGGAAGACTGCCTGCTCTGCGGGGCGGAAGCCGGCCGGGAACTGCTCTGCCCGGCTTGTATCCGCGAATTGCCCGCGCTCGGCGTATCTTGCCCCCGGTGCGCCCTTCCCAGTCCCGCCGCGGCGGTGTGCGGGAGCTGCCTCAACCGTCCCCCGCACTTCGACGCGACGCTCGCATTGTGGCGCTACGAATTTCCGTGCGACACGCTCGTGCAGGCGCTCAAGTATCGTGCGCGGCTCGCGCTCGCGGGCTTCTTCGCCCGCAGCCTCGCGTCCCGCCCGCTGCCCGAGGTCGACGTGGTCCTGCCGATGCCGCTGCACCCCAAGCGCCTCGCCGAGCGCGGATTCAATCAGGCTCTCGAGATCGCCCGCGGTCTCGCGCGGAATCTGGGGAGACCGATAGCGCCGCGCGGCGTGCTGCGCGTGAAGGACACGCTCCCGCAGACCGAACTCCCCTACGAGGAGCGCGCGAAGAACGTGCGCGGTGCGTTCCTGTGCAAGCTCGATCTCTCGGGAGCGAGCGTCGCCGTGTTGGACGATGTCATGACGACCGGCGCGACCTTGAACGAGCTCGCACGGGCGCTCAAGCGCGCAGGCGCGACGCGAGTCGAGAACCTCGTGATTGCGCGCACCGTGCCTCGCTGATCGGGCAATCGCCGGTATCCACGGAGGCCGGCTTGATGGATCAAAAGCTTGGGCGTAGCCTGCCCGGTTACTGGGAACGTTAGAGCGCATACTTCATGATGGAGGTTCCGATGCACCGTGTGAATGTGGTCGCAGTCGTCACAATCGTTGTCCTTGCTGTCCTTGCCGGATTCGCGTTCCCGGCGGCCGCGCAGGCTGTCACCGCGTTCGAAGGCGCACGGCTAATCGTAGGTGACGGGCGCGTGATCGAGAACGCGGCGTTGATGGTGGACGGCACGAAGATCGCTCAGGCGGGCAGGGCCGCGGACGTCCGCGTGCCCTCTGGTGCCACCCGCGTGAACCTCGTGGGCAAGACCGTGATGCCGATGATCATCGACACGCACGTCCATCTCAGCCCAACGCGCGATGCGATCGTGCGGGACTTGAAAATGCGCGCCTACTATGGCGTGGGTGCCGCGCTGAGCATGGGCACCGACAACTACGACGTGCTCGATATCCGCAGCCAGACGATACCCGGCGCCGCGCGGTATCTCAGCGCCGGGCGCGGGATCACGATGCCCGAGCCGGGGCGTACGACCGCGCCGTACTGGATTACCTCCGTGGCGGAAGGCCGCAAGGCGGTGGAGGAGGCAGCGGCGCACAAGGTCGACATCGTCAAGATCTGGGTTGACAACCGGGACGGCAAGTACAAGAAGCTGACCCCGGAAATGTACGGCGCCGTCATCGACGAGGCGCACAAGCGCGGGCTGCGGGTCACCGCGCACCTCTTCGATCTCGAAGACGCGAAGGGGCTCATCCGCGCCGGAGTCGACGCGCTCGCGCACGGAATTCGCGACAAGGATATCGACGACGAGCTGGTGGCGATGTTCAAGCAGCGTCCGAACCTGATCCTCACGCCGAACCTGCCGGACCGGGGCGTGAAGGTGGACCTGAGCTGGCTGCGGACGGGCCTTCCTGCCGAGGAGCTCGCGAAGCTCGAGGCAGCCAACACCGATCGGCCGGCGGCGCAGGCCTTTTTCGGAATTCAGGCGCGCAACCTGGCGCGGCTCAATGCGGCGGGCGCGCGCATTGTGCTCGGAAGCGACGGCAACCGGCCGTGGGGTCCGCACGAAGAGATGCAGGACATGGTGCTTGCCGGGATGACGCCGATGCAGGTCATCGTGGCGGCGACGCGCAACTCGGCCGAGTATCTGCGGATCGCCGACGCGGGCACGCTGCAAGCCGGCAAGAGCGCCGACTTTATCGTGCTCGACGCAAACCCCTTGGACGACATCACCAACACGCGACGCATCTCGGCGGTAGTCCTGCGCGGCGCGGCCGTGGACCGCGGGCAGCCGGTCCGTTGAGGGAAGCCGGTTGTTGCAGAACGGGATGGTATGTTCTAACCACTTGATGCACCCGGGAACTATGACTGCCAGCGGAAAAGGCCGAAGTCAAGAAACAAAGATCTCCCGCTGGGGCATAGCTGCCTTGCCGTTGAGCATATTCGTCGGTGTCGTGCTAGGCGCAGCTGTTGGGGCAGCGGTGGCTCACGTAGGCTTCGGCATTGCTGTCGGGGCAGGTTTTGGCGTTGGCGTCGGGGTCGCGGTGACGGTTGCGGTTTTTTTATTTGGCTCTTCCGAACCGCCGGGTTCCCAGTGATGAGCTTTGTGAGAGGTTCGACAGGGTGTTCGCCTTATAGGGTTTTGGCGGTAGCGATCACTGGTTTGCTCGCAATATCCTTCACTGCATGCGGAGGGAGCGATGATCAGGCACCGCTAACAGTACCCGCCACACCCGCGGACCTTGGGAGTAGGACCTTTACGTTCGCGAATGGAGCCGCCTTCGGGCGAGTGGGCGCCGGGGTTAGCCTGACCTTCGGGGCTTTTGTGGAGAATGCAGGATCCTTTGTCCTGACATCTGGGGATTTTGCGGCGGGGAGTGTCATCATAGGCTCCTGCACCTTTGACGTCGTGCTAAGCAGCTTCAGCCTGGGCCAGGGACCACGGTTCGGCGATCAAATACGCATCGATCCCTGCGCAGTCGACGCAGCTGACGGTCACCTGATCGCCGTGAATGCGGTCACCGGTGAAAGCTCTGTCTCTGATCCGGTTCCCCTTCCCTCTCCCTCCTTTCCTTGCTGCCCTGATTCTTTCGCGCAAGGACAGCTCATCGTAGGTTTCCAGTCAGGAACGACGCAAAGCAGGGTGAATGAAATTGCGACGACGCTTGGAGCCTCTTCGATCCAGAAGGTGGGGAGTCCTGATTCTGATACCTACCTGACGGATATTCCGGTGGGCCAGGAGCTTGCCTTCATTCCGCTATTCAAAGCATTTCCGGAAGTGCGCTTTGCAGAGCCCAATTTTTTCGTGACCCCTGGTGGTGTTCCCGGATAAGTAACCCCAAGAGATGTTTTATAGACTATCGGAGCGCAAAGCAGCTCACGCCTCCTCCCTCGGATCGCGCGCGAGCAGTTCCTGCACCGCGTCGCGCGGCGGGGTGCCGCGGAACAGCACGGCGCAGACCGCGCGGGTGATCGGCATGTCGATCCGCTTATCGGCGGCAAGCGCCTCGATCGAGGGCGCGGAATGCACGCCCTCGGCGACGTGGCCGAGCCGTTCGAGAATCGTCTCGAGCGACTCGCCCCGGGCAAGGAGCAGCCCGACGCGCCGGTTGCGGGAAAGCTCACCCGTGCAGGTCAGGATGAGGTCCCCCGCCCCTGCGAGCCCCATGAAAGTTTCGGACCGTCCGCCCAGCGCCACGCCGAGCCGCGTGAGCTCGGCCAGGCCCCGGGTGATCAGCGCCGCCCGAGCGTTCATGCCGAGGCCCAAGCCGTCGCTGATGCCGGCGGCGATCGCCATGACGTTTTTCACCGCTCCGCTGATCTCGACGCCCGCGAGATCGGTACTGAAATAGACCCTGAGCGTCCGCTGATGCAGTTCGCGCGCGAAGCGCTTCGCAAACTCCGCGTTGCGCGCGGCGAGCGTGAGCGCCGTGGGAAGGCCCTGCGCCACTTCCAGCGCGAAGCTCGGGCCCGACAACGCCCCGCATGCGGCGGGTTTTCCGAGCACGTCGGCCGCGACTTGATGCGGCAGCTTGCCGCTCGTCCGCTCGAAACCCTTGCATGCCCAGATGACGGGCTGCTCGAACCGTGACGCGCGGACGCGCTCGAGCACTTCGCGCAGCTCCGAGGTCGGCGTGGCGATCAGTGCCGCGTTGCATTCGGCCATTGCGGAGGAAAGGTTCCCGGTCACCGTGACCGGGCCAGGAATCGAAACCTCGGGGAGATAACGTGGATTGCGCCGACTCGACTCGATGGCGGCTGCCACCGCCGCGTCGCGCGCCCAGAGGCTGACGCGGTGCCTGCCGGCGAGCGAGACTGCGAGAGCCGTACCCCACGCTCCTGCGCCGAGGATTGCGATGTTCAGCTAGATGCCCCAGAGCTGATTGATTTTGGCGTAACCGCTCTGGCCATCGGCATGGCGTACCCTGACCCAGCCGCCCGCCGGCGGCTCCGCGACATCGAGGGCCACGCCCTGCTGCGCCTGGAACACGAGTGCCGCCTGGTCGTTCGCCGCCTGCCTGACGTCCGCCACGGCGGCGGTCACGATCACCGTGCGCTTGTCCGAGAGTGTCTTCTTTTCCACCCAGGCGAGGTCTCCCGCATGATCGCGAACCTTGACCCAGCTGTCGATGTTGATCACGACCTCGACCGGGTAAAGGCGGCTTGCGACGAAGAGTTTTTTCGCGCGAACCGAGGGCGCGTCATACATCGGCGTTCCGTTTTCGGCGATCGAGCGAAACTCGCCGGCCGTGGCCGGGCACGCGAGCGCGAGCAGAAAGCAGACCGCGAGACTGCGCATCAGTGGGCGATTTCGATGCGCGGCCCGCCGGGCTGCGCGGAGGCTTCGGCCGCACGCTGCTGATAGAGCGCCTCGAAATTCACGGGTGCGAGCAGCACCGGGGGGAAACCCGCGCGGCTGATGAGATCGGAAACGGTTTCCCGCGCGTAGGGAAACAGGACGTTCGGGCAAACTATCCCGAGCACCGGAGCGAGCTCCGCATCGGGGACGTTGCGGATCTGGAATACGCCCGCCTGCGAAGCTTCCACCAGGAACAGGGTTTTGTCGCCGTGTTTTGCGCTCACCGTGATGATCAAAATCACCTCGAACAGGAGCTCGTTCACGCGCTGCGACTGTTGTGTGATCTGAACCTCGAGCTGCGGTTGCTCGGCCTGCATGAAGGTCTGCGGCCCGCCCGGGACTTCGAGGGACAGATCCTTCACGTAGATTTTCTCGATGCCGAACGTCGGCTGCTGCGTTTCGCTCATCAGGGCTCCGATGGGATTGAATAGGCTTGCAGGGGCTAGGCCGCGAGCAGGGAATCGAGCTTGCCCGCGTGTTCCAGCGCCGCGAGTTCCTCGAATCCGCCCACGTGCGTATCACCGATGTAAATTTGCGGCACCGTACGCCGGCCGGTCTTGTTCATCATTTCCTCGCGTTGGCGCGGATCGAGATCGACTCGTATTTTCTCGATCTCTTTGACGCCTTTCGAACTCAGCAGCATCTCCGCGCGCATGCAGAACGGGCAGACGGCAGTCGAGTACATCCGAACCTTCGCCACCTACTTCTCCAGGGGCAGGCCCGCTTGCCGCCAGGCGCCGATCCCGCCGCTCAGCGTGAATACCTGCTCGAAGCCCTGCTTGCGCAGCGCCGTCGCCGCCCTGCCGGAGCGGTTTCCGTCGTCGCACACTACGATCACCGGCTTCGCCTTGTGCTTTTCGATTTCGGCGGCGCGCGATTCGAGCTCCCCGAGGGCGATGTTGCGCGCGTTCAGCATGTGCCCTTTTTCGTAATCGGCCGCTTCACGCACGTCAAGCACGAGTGCGTTCTGCTGGTTGATCAGCAAGGTCGCCTGTAGGGTCGAAACCGACGCGCCGGACGCTCCGCGGCGCACCGCGGGCCAGACCAGCATCGCACCGCTTACGAACGCCACTCCGACGAGAAGTATATTGTCGGTGACGAATTTCAGGAGGTTGACTTCCGCCATGTCACGATCTCGGCGGGCTGCCGCACAACACTTCGCGCATGGTGGCGATAAGATGCAGCGTACGCTGGTCGCTCACGGAATAATACACGTGATTGGCGCTCTTTCTCGGGCTTAGGATGCGCTTTTCCCGGAGGATCGCCAGGTGTTGCGAGACGTTGCTCTGCGAAGTCCCGACCGCCTCGACGATGTCCTGTACGCTCAACTCATGCTCGCCCAGAACGCACAGAATCTTCAGCCGCAACGGATGGGCAATGGCTCGCATTGCGCGGGCCACTTTCTCGATCTGCTCCTTGCGGCCAATTAGTTCGAAAATGTCCCGGGGTTGGCGCTGCGCCCCCTGTCCTCGAATTTCCATAGGCGCTCATTATAAAATGCTTTCTTGCGGCGTGAACGGGCGCCGCGTCGAGAATGCTCACTATGCATAAGGTCGTTCTGCTACGCCACGGTGAATCGGTCTGGAACATGGAAAACCGTTTCACCGGCTGGACCGACGTGGACCTCACGCAACGTGGCGTGGAGGAAGCGAAGCGAGCCGGCGAGATGCTCAAGGAGGCCGGTTTCGCCTTCGATTGCGCCTACACTTCGGTGTTGAAGCGCGCCATCAAGACCCTGTGGCTCGCGCTGGAGGCGATGGACCTGATGTGGATCCCGGTGCGTCATTCGTGGCGACTGAACGAGCGTCACTACGGCGCGCTTCAGGGGCTGAGCAAGGCCGAAATGACCGCGAAGTTCGGCGAGGAACAGGTCCTCCTTTGGCGTCGCAGCTATGACCTGCAGCCTCCCGCGCTCACGCGTGCCGACCCCCGCCATCCCCGGGGCGACCCGCGCTACGCCGGTCTCGCTGAATCCGAGCTGCCCCTCACAGAATGTCTGAAGGACACGGTGGAGCGTTTCCTGCCCTATTGGAACGACGCGATCGCGCCGGCGGTGCGCCAGGGCAAGCGGGTCATCATTGTCGCGCACGGCAACAGCCTCCGTGCCCTCATCAAGTACCTGGACGGCGTCAGCGACCAGAAAATCGTCGGACTCAACGTGCCCACCGGCAGGCCGCTCGTCTACGAGCTCGACGCAAGCCTCAAACCGGTGCGCAGCTATTATCTCGGCGATCAGACCGAGATCGAGGAGGCGATGCGTGCAGTCGCCGATCAGGCCAAGGTGAAGCCTTGAATTCATCGTGGAGAGCGCTCAAGGGAGTCCCGTTCCCTGCGCTTCTCCGCGGCACGGGCTGCTTGCTTTGCGCAATGCTGCCGCTCGTCCTGGTCCCGGCGTTCGCCCAGGGCGAAGCGGAAAAACTCGACGCCCTCCGAACGCGCATCGAAGGGCTGCGCGCGAAAATCGCGGAAGCCGAAGAAAGCCGGACCGAAGCGCGCGACCAGCTGCGGGACTCCGAGCGCGCGATGTCCGAAGCCAGCCGCGCGCTTCGCGCTTTGGCGGGCAGACGCGCCGCGGCGCAGCGCGACCTCGATACCCTGCTGCGGCGTGGCCAGGCGCTCGAGACGGAAATAGCCTCGCGCCGGGAAGGCCTCGGGAGGCTGCTCACCCTGCGTTATCTCAACGGAGAGCAAAGCGCGCTCAAACTTCTATTCTCGGGCGAGGAGCCCGGCCGTATCGCGCGCGAGCTGCATTACTACGGCTACGTTTCCCGCGCTCTGGCCGAATTCATCGGAGAGCTGCGCTCCAGCCTCGCGCGCCTGAAAGACCTCGAGGCGCGGACCCGGGAAAGGAACGTCGAGATCGCCGCGATCGAATCGGCGCGGCGCACGGAGCGCGCCGCGCTGATGAAACAGCAGGGCGAGCACCGCAAAGTGCTGGCGCGCGTCTCAAGCCAGCTGCGCGCGCAGCGCCGCGAAGTGCAGCACCTCGAGCGGGACGAGTCCCGGTTGTCGCGGCTCGTCGAGGAGCTCGGCAGGGTGATCGCGGCCACGCCGCTCCTTCGCAACGAACGAGTTCCCGAGCCCGACGGTGCGGAAGGGTCCTTATCGGGGCTCAAGCGCGGACTGCGGCTGCCGATCAGGGGTGTACTCGCAAACCGCTTCGGCGCCCAGCGTCCCAGCGGCGGGCCCTCGTGGAAGGGCTTGTTCATTCGCTCGCCCTCGGGGCAGGAGGTGCGGGCTGTCGCATCGGGGCGGGTCGTGTTCGCCGACTGGCTGCGCGGCTTCGGAAACCTGCTCATCATCGACCACGGCAAGG
>VBCT01000292.1 GCA_005882235.1 Betaproteobacteria bacterium | reverse complement strand
GTCTCGGCCGGGGAAGCGCTGCCGCCGCAGATCGCGAAGAGCTGGAAGGAAAGGACCGGCGTAGAGATCCTCGACGGAATCGGCTCGACCGAGATGCTGCACATCTTCCTCTCCAACCGGCCGGACGACCTGCGCTACGGCACCACGGGCAAACCCGTGCCGGGCTATGAGGTGCGCCTGGTGGACGAGCGCGGCACCCCGGTGAAGCAGGGCGAGATGGGAGAACTGCAGATCAGCGGGCCGACGAGCGCCGCCTGTTACTGGAACAACCACGACAAGAGCCGCAACACCTTCATGGGCGGCTGGACGAAGAGCGGCGACAAGTACAGTCTCGACGAGGACGGCTACTACGTATACGGCGGACGCTCGGACGACATGCTGAAGGTCTCGGGCATCTACGTCTCGCCCGCTGAAGTCGAAGCCGCTCTCATCACGCACGAAGCAGTGCTCGAAGCGGCGGTGGTCGGCGCCGAAGACGAGAACAAGCTCACCAAGCCCAAGGCCTACGTCGTTCTCAAGCAGCGCAACTCGGGGAGCGACGCGCTGAAGGCCGTGCTCAAGCAGCACGTCAAGGACAAGCTCGCGCCCTACAAGTATCCGCGCTGGATCGAATTTCTCCCCGAGTTGCCGAAGACGGCGACGGGGAAGATACAGAGGTTCAAGTTAAGGACTTAGAAGGTGAAGAAAGCAGCGAAGGAGAAAGGGAACGGCGTGGCCAAAAAACGCTTGCGGCCGGGCCTGCGCATCGCGATCGGTATCGCGGTGTGCGCGATAGGCCTCGGCGTTGTCGCGCTCGGCGTCCATGAGCTCGGACCCAAGCCGGACAAGTTCGCCGCGGGAGAGTTCGCGGCATTGCCGGTAGGGATGACGCTCGCCTTCATCGGCGCCCTGCTCGCGCTGCCCCTAAGCGCCGTCAGAACGCGGGCGTTGATCGGGGCGCTTATGATCAGCGCGCTTGCGCTGACGGCGGACTGGATTGCCTTCGGACCTGGAGGGCCGAGCATCACGGGAAACCTCGGGAAGCCTCTGCAAGCCAGTCTCATGATCAGCCGCATCTTGTTCAGGGTGGCGGCCGTGCTCGCGGATCTCATGGCCCTCTGGGCATGGGTGCGGTTCTTTCTGGTGTTCCGCGGCGGCGCCGCGACCAGGGCCAGACCGAGTTCTTGAACGCATAGTCGAAGATGGCGACGGGGAAGATCAACGCCCCCATTCAGATCTGGATTCAGGAATCCAAGCGTATCGTCGTGCTCACCGGCGCGGGGATTTCCACCGATTCGGGGATCCCGGATTTCCGCGGGCCTCAAGGGGTGTGGACGAGGGATCCTGAGGCGGAGAAGCTCTCAAATATCCATTACTACGTCGCCGATCCCGAGATCCGGAAGAAGTCCTGGCAGTCGCGCCTTGCGCATCCGGCATGGACTGCGCGTCCGAACGCGGGCCACGCGGCGATCGTGGACCTCGAGCGGCGCGGCAAGCTCCACGCCCTCATCACCCAGAACATCGACGGATTGCATCAGAAGGCGGGCAACTCGCCCGGGCGCGTGATCGAGGTGCACGGCACGGTGCACGGCGTGGTGTGCCTCTCGTGCGGCTGGAAGGGACCGATGCAGGCGACCCTGGACCGTGTTCGCTCGGGGGAATCCGATCCGCCGTGCGAGCGCTGCGGCGGAATCCTGAAAAGCGATACCATCTCGTTTGGGCAGGCGCTCGTGCCCGAGGTGATCGACCGCGCAATGCAGGCT
>VBCT01000060.1 GCA_005882235.1 Betaproteobacteria bacterium | reverse complement strand
GGTCCTGGACGCCAGGCGCCAGCCCGCATACTTGCTCGATCGCGATCTGTCCATGGACGAGTACGAGATGCGCAACGCCATCTACACCAACAGCCTGATCCTGCAGGGGCTGAAGGCGCTCGTGACCAGACACACCTCGGGCGACATCCTGCTGATCGGGCATTCGACCTCCGGGGAGCTTTCGATGCTCGCCTACGAGGATCCAGACCTGCGCGCCCGGCTCAAGGGTCGTTACCTGGGCTGGGGCAGCGGAGGGCCGGCGCGGCTCGAGCTGTTGCGCAAGGTCAGGGGCAAGGAAATCGTGGCCCGTGCCGGCGCTTCCAGCCAGGCGGCAAAGACGTCGCTCCACGTTCTGGAACGCCGCGACCCGCCGAGCTACGCCCGCGGCTACAGCGGTTTTCTCAACCCGCTCTACGAAGCGGGCATGACGCATCTTCAGATCGCCGAACGCTGGCTCGCGGCAGAGGCGCGCCGGCGTCCGAACTTCAAGCAGCAGCTGCAGAACCTCGAGCACGGGGCCGACCTCGGAGAAAAGGCGTGGGTGGAGAACGAGATCGAATCCCTGCTCAAGCGCACCGGCAATCCCTGGGGCATCGCCGTCGAGGACGTCGAGAAGGATCTGTACGCCACCAGTTTCACGCGCATGGACGGTTTCCAGCGCATGGTCTGGACGACGGCGAAACTCGACCGCAACCACTGGAATGCCGAGGAGCCGATGAGAAGCATCGAGGTGTTCATAGCGAGCGAATACCGGGCGAAAAATCCGGACGCGCAGGTACGGTTGATCAACTGGGACCTGCCGATGACGCATTACGGGCATCTGGAGCTTCCGCGACAGCTCGCCGCGGCGCATTACAGCGTCGTTCGCTGGCTGGTAAGGCCGTGATCGGTGAAGGCGATCTGGTTCTCATTGATCGTTGCAGCCGTGGGATCGCTCGTTGCTTAACATTACGCAGGAGTGGAGGACTAGATGACCAAAATACCCAGTACAAACTCCCACAAACTGCGCGCCGAACCGAGGGAAAGGACACCCTGGGGGGACATCATGAAAGCATTCGTTTCGATGTTGCTGCTGCAGTGGAGCCTCGCGGTAGGCCCCACGTTCGCCCAAGCCTACCCGCCCAACGAGGCAGGCGTGACGATGGGCCACTGGCATCTCAACTCGCAGCAGGTGGAGGCCAACAAGAAGCTGTTCGTGGCGCTCGGCGGGACCGCGATCAAGCCCGGCGACTTCGAGATCGTCCGCTTCCCCGGCGTCGCCGTGTTCCTGCATCAGGGGCCGGGCACGCCGCCGCCGGCGGGCGGCACCGAGGGCACCGTGATCAATCACGTCGGCTTCATCGTCCCCAACGTGGCCGTGGCGGTCGCCAAATGGAAGGCCGCCGGCGTCGCGGTGGCACCCGGCAACGAGGGCCGCACGGACCAAGCTTGGATCATGACGGGCGAGGGGCTGAAGGTCGAGATCCTGGAGGACAAGAGCCAGACGATCCCGATCCAGCACCACCACCTGCACTTCTTCGTGGCCGAGAGCGTGATCCCCGAGATGCAGGCGTGGTACGCCAAGCACTTCGGGGCCAAGCCAGGTAAGCGCGGGCGCAACCAGGCCGCCGACGTTCCAGGCGCCAACTTGACATTCACCAAAAGCGACAAGCCGACCATCCCGACAAGGGGCCGCCACCTCGATCACGTCGGCTTCGACGTGAAGGATCTCGTCGCCTTCGCGAAGAAGCTCGAGGCCGCGGGCGTTCCGCTCGAAGGACGGATCGTAGCGCGCCCGGACGGTTCCAAGCTGGCATTCATCAAAGATCCTTGGGGCACCCGGATCGAGCTCAACGAGCGGGCGAAGCCGCTTTGACCTCCTACCATCGAAGGGACTACGAGGAGATGATCAGGCCGGGATCGGAACGAGCATCCCTCTGTGCCCGCCGCGAAGGTCGTAAAGGAACTGGCCGCAACCGCCGACTGATTTGACTCAGCCGCCGCTACCATGGGGATGTGATTGAGCTGCAGCTAAGATTGCAAAGCGACCATCATCGGGTCCGGGAAAGCGCGCCGCTGGGGCCCAACCGACGTCGCCATCACGTACGACCCGCCGGTCAAGGACGCGAGCGAGATCGCGGTCGAGCGCGAGGCCGCGGCCGATGGGCCCGACCTATTCGTCTGCTGGATGCAGAAGGCGCCGGCGCGCCAGCTCGTGAATCTAAAGAACATTCCGGTGATGGTCATGGCAGCCGAAGCCTCCTATCACCAGAATTACGACCACTGCACCGCGAAGTATCTCAACCAGGCAGGCGTGAAGACCGAGTACGTCCGGCTCCAGGACAAGGGTATCCGTGGTAACGGCCACATGGTGATGATCGAGAAGAACAATCTGGAGATCGCGCGATTCGTGGACGCATGGGTCCAGAAAAACGTGAAGTGACGGCGTCGACGAACAAGTAGCGCCTAACGAACGCATTAAGCGGTCCGGCTATCGGCTGGGCAATTGCAGTCGGCGCGCTAGAATGGCGGCGCCATGCCGCTGTCCCCTCGCGCCTCGATCGGGATCGCCCTCGACGAAGTCGACACGCCGGCGCTCGTTCTCGATCTGGACGCGCTCGAGCGCAACCTCCTGCGCATGGCGGATGCGGTGAAGGGCAGCGGCGTGCGCCTGCGGCCGCACGCGAAGAGCCACAAGTGCGCCGAGATCGCGCGAGCGCAGATCGCCGCGGGCGCGGTCGGCGTGTGCTGCCAGAAGGTGAGCGAGGCCGAGGCGCTGGTCGCAGGCGGTGTCGCCGACGTGCTCGTTACGAACGAGATCGTGGGAAAGCAGAAGCTCGCCTGCCTCGCCCGGCTTGTGCGCGAGGCCAAGGTCGGCGTCCTCGCCGACGACGCAGGCAACGTCGCCGAACTGGACGCCGCAGCGCGCGCCGAAGACGTGCGCCTCGACGTGCTGGTCGAAATCGACGTCGGTGCGCACCGTTGCGGTATCGAGGCGGGTGAGCCCGCGCTCGCGCTCGCGCGCCGCGTCGCTTCCTGCCGCGGCCTGCGCTTCGCCGGCCTGCACGCCTATCACGGGTCTGTTCAGCACGTTCGCGATCCCCGGGAACGCCGCGCGGCGATCGCCGCCGCGGCGGAAAAAGCGAGGCTCACTAAAACCCTGATCGCAAACTCGGGCATCGCCTGCGAAACGGTCACCGGCGCGGGAACGGGCACGTTCATGCTGGAGAGCGCGAGCCGCGTCTACAACGAGATCCAGCCGGGCTCCTACGTGTTTATGGACGCCGACTACAATCGGAACCTGTGGGAAGAAGGGTGGCCGCGCTTCGAGCAGAGCCTTTTCGTCCTCGCCACGGTGATGAGCGCGCCTTCGCCCGGCCACGCGGTGCTCGATGCCGGGCTCAAGGCTTCGAGCGTGGACTCGGGCATGCCGCAGGTGCACGAGCGGCCGGGCGTCGAGTACGTCAGGGCTTCGGACGAGCACGGCGTGCTGAAGATCGCCGCAGCAGCGAAAGCTCCGAAGCTCGGCGAGAAGCTGCTGCTCGTGCCGGGCCATTGCGACCCGACGGTGAATCTCTACGACTGGTTCGTCTGCGTGCGCAAGGGAAAGGTCGAGGCGCTGTGGGCGGTCACTGCGAGAGGGGCAGTGTGGTAGTCACCCCCACACACTCCTCGAGACTTCGAGCACCAGCCCGAGCTTCCGCCACTGGTCGTCGGCGGTGAGCTTGTTGCCGTGGTGGGTGCTGGAGAATCCGCACTGCGGTGAGAGGCACAGGTTCTCAAGCGGCACGAATTTCGCCGCGGCGTCGATGCGGCGCCTGAGCTCGTCCTTCTTCTCCAGCTCCGGCACCTTGGAGCTGACGAGGCCCAGCACGACGGTCTTCCCCTTCGGCACGTAGCGCAGCGGCTCGAAGCCGCCGGCGCGCTCGGTGTCGTACTCGAGGAAGAAGGCGTCGACCTCGAGGCCGGTGAACACGCGCTCGGCGACGAAATCGGCGTACGCGCCGCTCGCGAGCCAGGTGCTCTTGAAGTTGCCGCGGCAGGTGTGGATCGCGACCGTCATGTCCTCCGGCACGTCGCGGATCGCGGCGTTCACCGCGTCGGCGTACATCGCCGCGTCCTTCTTCGGGTCGTCGCCGAGCTTCTTGAACTGCTCCTGGACCTTCGGGTCGCCCCACATGGCGATCGTCGTGTCGTCGATCTGCAGGTAGCGGCAACCGGCCTTGTACAGGTCGGCAATTTCCTCGCGGTACGCCCGGGTGAGGTCGGACCAGAACTCGTCCAGGTCGGGATAGGTCTTCTTGAGCGAGGCGCGGTCTCCGCGCGCGTGCAGCATCGCGGGCGAAGGCATGGTGAACTTGGGCGTGCGCTTCGCGACCGACTTCAGGAACTTGAAGTGCTCGAGCATGGAGGGTTTCGCGCGCCGGATCCTGCTCTTCACCGTCATGAAGGGCGGCTGCTCCTCGGTATTCTTGAACTTCGCGTCGCCGTAGGCGTCGCCCGCGGCGAGCTCCACGCCGTCGAAGCCGTGGATGAAATCGATGTGCCACCAGTCGCGGCGGAACTCGCCGTCGGTGACGAGCTGCATGCCGACCGATTCCTGTTTCGCCACCGCCTCGCGGATGTGCTTGTCCTGCAGGGCGCGGAGCGCTTCCGCGCTCATCTCGCCGCGCTTCGCCTTGGCGCGCGCCTCGTGCAGCTCGGCGGGGCGCAAGAGACTTCCGACGTGGTCGGCGCGAAAGGGTGGGGCGGTGCGTTGTGCCATGATGACTCCCGGCGGGTGCTGCAGGGGACTGGGGAAAGGAATTTGAGGCGAAGCGCCGCGCGCTGTCAACCTTTTTCCGGTGCCACGCGAAAGTGGGACGACAATGGGACGCGCGCCCGGCCGGGCCCGGCTGCAATCACGCTACAATACAGACGATGCACGGCGTCATTTTCCGAATCGGCCTCGCGGCGTGCGCGATCGTGCCGGCGTCCGGCGCGCTGGCGCAGGCCTATCCGTCCCAGCCGATCAAGGTCATCGTTCCGTTCACGCCGGGCACCGGCATGGACATGATTGCGCGCAGCGTCGGACCGAAGCTCTCCGAGCGCCTGGGACAGCCCATCGTCATCGAGAACAAGCCCGGGGCGAGCGGGAACATCGGCGCCGAGATGGTCGCGCGCTCCGCGCCGGACGGGCACACGGTGATGATCACGGCGAACACCATGCTGATCGCGGCCACCCTGTACCGCAACGTTCCCTACGACCCGCTCACCGACTTCTCGCCCATCTCGCTCGCCGCCTGGGGAACCCTGCTTCTCACCGCCAATCCCAAGGCGAACATCAATTCGGTCGCCGATCTGATCGCGCAGGCGAAGGCGAACCCCGGCAAGCTCACTTACGCCTCTCCGGGCGTGGGCACGCCGCATCACATGTCGATGGAGCTGTTCAAGGACCTGACCGGAACGAACCTGCTGCACGTGCCCTACAAGGGCAGCGCCGGCGCGCTCACCGACCTCCTCTCCGGGGAGGTCAACGTCGGTTTCGTCCCGATCCACGTCGCCATGCCTCACGTCAAGGCCGGCAGGCTCAAGGCGCTCGCGGTGGGCAGCGCGAAACGCCACCCGAACGCGCCGGATGTCCCCAGCCTGCAGGAGTCGGGGGTAAAAGGCGCGGACGTCGACATGTGGTACGCGTTCATGGCGCCCAAGGGCACGCCCGCCCCGGTCGTCGCCAAGCTCGACTCCGAGCTGCGCGCCATCCTCTCGCTTCCGGAAATCAGGGCGAACTTCGAGAAGCAGGGCCTGGACGCGGCGTCTTCCTCCCCCGAGGAGCTGAGCGCCCTGATGCGGCGCGATCACGCGCGCTGGGCGGCGGTCATCAGGAAGAACAACATCACCGCCGATTAGCCCGGCGGTTCGGATCGACGGGGAGAGGGATGGCGCGAGAGCGGATTCTCACCACGCATGCGGGAGCTCTGCCGCGTTCCCCGGAGCTGCGCGAAATGATCTTTGCCCGGGCGGAAGGCAGGCTCTACGACAAGGACGCGCTCGCTTCGAAGCTGCGCGACGAAGTCGCCGGCGTGGTGCGCAAGCAGCTCGACTGCGGCGTCGACAGCGTCAACGACGGCGAGCTCGGCAAGACCAACTTCACCAATTACGTGCGCGAGCGCCTCGCCGGCTTCGAGATGCGCGACTACCGGCCGGGCGTGGATCCGGCGCCGCTCAACATCACCGCCCGCGACGCGAAGGATTTCCCCCGGTACTTCGCGGGCGGCAGGGGCGCGCTCACCGGCGCCGCGCAGCGCCGGCAGCTCGCGGTCTGCGTTGCGCCGCTCGAGTACGTCGGCCAGACCGCGCTCGAGGAGGATTTCGGGAATTTCAGGGCGGCGCTGAAAGGCGCGAAGGCCGCGGAGGCTTTTCTTCCCGCGAATACGCCGGGAACGATCGAGCATTGGCTGCGGAACGAGCACTACCCGAGCGAAGAGGCCTTCGTCGAGGCCATCGCCGAGGCGATGCGGGAGGAGTACAAGGCGATCGTCGACGCCGGGTTCCTCTTGCAGATCGATGACCCGGATCTCCCCGACGGCTGGCAGATGTACCCGGACATGAGCGTGCGCGAGTACCGCAAGTACGCGACGCTGCGCGTGGACGCGATCAACCACGCGCTGCGCGGCATTCCGCGGGAGAAAGTGCGCCTGCACGTCTGCTGGGGGAGCTTCCACGGGCCGCACAGGAGCGACATCCCGCTCGAGGATATCGTCGACATCATCTTCCGCGTGCGCGCCTCGAGCTACTCGATCGAGGCATCGAACCCGGTGCACGAGCACGAATGGCGCGTGTTCGAAGACGTGAAGCCGCCCGAGGGCGCGGTGCTCATTCCCGGCGTCGTCGGCCACTGCTGCGATTTCATCGAGCACCCGGAGCTCGTTGCCGAGCGGCTGCTCCGCTATGCGAAGCTCCTCGGCCGCGAGAACGTCATGGGCGGGACCGACTGCGGCCTCGGGCCGCGGGTGGGAAGCCCGGAGATCGCGTGGGCGAAGCTCGAGGCGCTCGCGCAAGGCGCGCGCCTGGCGAGCAGGCGATTGTGGATGCGGCCGGACCGGCCGTCGAAGAAAAAACGCGCGCCCGCGCGAAGGAAGAAGGCGAAGCGCTAGTCCGCCTTGATGTTGGCGGCCTTCGCCACCGCCGTCCACTTGGCGATGTCCCTTGCGATGATCCCGCGGAATTCCTCGGGCGTGTTGCCCGAGGGAACGATCGCCATCTGATCCAGCCGCTCCTTGATCTCCGGGAGCTTCACCACGCGCGCCAATTCCTGCTGCAGCCGCTTCACGATCGCGCTCGGCGTGGCTGCGGGTGCGAGAAACCCCGTGAAGAGGCGGATTTCGACGTCCGGAACGCCGGCCTCGGTAAGTGTCGGCACGTCCGGCATGCTCGGGTCGCGCGAGGCCGAAGTCACGGCGAGCCCGCGCACCTTGCCGCCCTTCAGCGGACCGATCGCCGGTGGCGGGTCCATGATGGTCATGGTCACCTGTCCCGACATCACCGCTCCGACGGATTCGCCGCTGCTCTTGTAGGGAATGTGGACGAATTTCGTCCCCGTTTTCTGATTGAAGAGCTCGGCCGCGAGCTGGAAGGGCGCGGCGCTCGCCGCGTAGTTCACCTTGTCCGGCCGCGCCTTGGCGTAGGCGATCAGCTCCTTCACCGAATTCGCCGGGAGCGACGCGCTCACCACCAGGATCAGCGGAAAATCTCCGATCATCGAGATCGGAGCGAAATCCTTGAGCGGCGCGTACGGGAGCTTCGAATAGATCGCCGGGTTCATGGTCATGGGGCCGCTCGGCCCCATGAGCAGCGTATAGCCGTCGGGCGCGGACTTGGCGACGTATTCGCAGGAGATGATCCCCTGCGCGCCGGGCTTGTTCTCGATGATCACCGGCTGCCCCAGGCCCTCGGACATCTTCGGCGCCACCACGCGCACGATGATGTCGTTGCCGCCGCCGGCGGCGTAGCCGACGATGATGTGGACGGGCTTGTTCGGGAAGTCCTGCTGCGCGTGGGCCGTCGCGGCCATGGATGAGGCGGCGGCGAGGCACGCGAGCCGCGCGGCGAGTCGTGATCTCATGTTTCCTCCTGCGCATAGATTGCCACGTCGCGGTGCGGGGCTTCAACTCCTTTCGCGGCGGCACAGGGGAAGCATCGGGATTGCGCGGGCGGGCCGCTCTCGATAGAGTTGTCCAATGGGGAGGCTCATCAGCGTACTCGCGGTCGTTCTCACCTGCGCCGCGATCGCGTTGTCCGCGGATCTGTTCCGGATGGCGGGGCTCTCGCTCTACACCGAGCAGGTTCTGGCCGGGCTGCTTGCGATCGCCACGCCCCTCGTGTTCCTGCACGTGTCCGCCGCCGGCGAGCGCGGTCGCGCGGGCGCGGTGCCCTGGTACGACCTCGTTGCGGCGATCGCCGGATTCGCCGCGTCGGCTTACCTCGCGATTCGCTATGCGAGCCTCTCCGAGCTCACCTCGAAGCAGCCTTGGGACGGGCTCCTCGCCGCGGGAGCGCTGCTCGTGCTCTTTCTCGAAGGGCTGCGCCGCACTTCCGGCGCCGCGCTTTTCTACACCACGCTCGCTTTCATCGCGCTCGCGATGTTCGGGGGAGCCCTGCCCGGGGAGTTCGCCGCGCGCTCGATTCCTCTGCCGCGCCTGGCCTATTACCTGGTGTGGGATTCGAGCGCGATTCTCGGCATCGCGATCAAGATCATCGCGACAGTCGTGGTGGTGTACGTTTTCTTCGGCCAGGTTCTCCTCAAGGCGGGCGGCTCGACTTTTTTCACCGGGATCGCGATGGCGCTGATGGGCAAGTACCGCGGCGGTCCTGCCAAGATCGCCATCGTGGGCTCGTCCTTGTTCGGATCGATCTCCGGCAACATCGTCTCGAACGTCATGACGGTGGGCACGGTGACGATTCCGCTGATGAAGCGCGCGGGGTTCCGGCCGCATCTCGCCGCCGCGATCGAAGCCTGCGCCTCGACGGGGGGCCAGATCACGCCCCCCGTCATGGGGATCGCGGCCTTCATCATGGCCGAGTTTCTCCAGGTGCCCTTCTACGAAGTCGCCCTGGCGGCGGTCATACCCGCGCTCCTTTTTTATGTCGCGCTCTTCATCCAGGTGGACCTGGAGGCGGCGAAGAGCAAGATCCTGCCGATGCCCAGGGAGGATATC
>VBCT01000305.1 GCA_005882235.1 Betaproteobacteria bacterium | reverse complement strand
CGAACAGGTCCGGACCGATCGCCTCGCCGCCGGTGTAGGCGACGCGAATGCGCGACATGCCGAGCACATTCTTGAGCGGCCCGTATACGAGGATCTCGCCGAGCCGGTACAGCAGCCGGTCCCGGAGCGGTATCCCGGGCTTGCCTTCGAGGATTCCCATCCCGACGCGCTTGGCGACGGCCATGAAGGTGTGGAACATGCGGCGCTTGATCCAGCCCGCGTCCTCGATGCGGATCATCACCTGGGTCAGGATGTTCTCATACACGCGCGGCGGCCCGAAGTAATAGGTCGGGCCGATCTCGCGCAGGTCGGTCATCACCGTGTCGGGGGACTCGGGGCAGTTGAGACAGAACCCTGCGATATGCATCTGCGCGTACGAGTAGAGGAAATCGCCGACCCAGGCCATGGGCAGGTAGCACAGAATGTCGTCCTTGTCGGAAAAGCCGTCGAAGGCCACGAGCACCCGTGCCGTCTGGATCATCGCGGCGTGCGTCTGGGATACGCCCTTGGGGTGACCGGTGGTGCCCGAGGTGTAGAGAATCACCGCGACATCCGAAGGCCGGCCTTTTCCGAGCTCGTCGGCGAAGAAGCCCGGATTGCGCTGCCCGAACTCCCGGCCGGCCGCCTGCAGGTCCTCGAAGCCGGTCAGCTGCGTCTGCCCGTAATGGCGAAGCCCGCGCGGGTCGTCGAACCAGATGTGCTTCAACCGCGGGCACTGCGGCAGGACTTCGAGCAGCTTGTCGACCTGCTCCTGGTCTTCGACGACGGCAAAGCCGATATCGGCGTCTTGGAGCACGAACGCCATTTCGGCCGCCACGGCGTCCTGGTAGAGCGGCACCGGCACGCCGCCCAGGGCCTGCGCCGCCATCATGGCCCAGTACAGGCGCGGCCGGTTGTCGCCGATGACGGCCAGGCGGTCGCCGCGCTCGAATCCCCGTGCAGCGAGGCCGCAGGCGAGAATGCGAACCTCGCCCGCGACCTGAGCCCAGGTCCAGGCCTGCCAGATGCCCAGGTCCTTCTCCCGGAACGCCGGCCCGTCGGGCCGTACCCTCGATTGGTGCAACAGAAGGCGCGGAAAAGTGTCAGGCTGTTCCGTCACGGGGTCCTCCTCGGTCGCGCGCCGCCCCAAAACATTGCCACCAGTGCCAACCGACGCATCTTACAGCATCACTTTGGACCGATTTTCAATTACACTCTCAGATCACTCTCGTGTCTAGGGAACCCGCTGCACGCCGATGGGCTCCGGGCCGAGTGATTGCCGTAAGGTGCGCGCGGTGCGGTAACTCGTTGGGGGGCGGCGCTTCATCCTGTCACGATCGTAAATGTATAAAATCTTGATCGTCGAGGATGTCGAAGCAGTAGCAGATTTACAGGTTCTCAAGCTGATCCGTGCAGGCGTAGCCGTTGAAACGCGGCGCGTCGAGACACCCCAGGATTTCACGCGGCAACTGGAACTCTATGTTCCAGATGTAATACTCTGCAGCGTCTCCGTGCCGCGGTTCAGCGGACTCACCGCTTTGGCGATGGCGCAAAGCCTATGTCCCGATACGCCGTTTATCTTCGTCTTCAAATCGTCCGATGAAGAAGCCGATGTCGAAACATTCACGCGCGGGGCTAGAGACCACGTTTTCAAGACCAGCCCCAGCAATCTTCCCTGGACGTTCGGACGCGCAATCAAGCAGGCCGAAGAACGCAAGACTGCGGACGGCCAGGGCCTCGCGATCGCGCGCATGACGCGCATGTACGCCGACCACGTTCGCGAGTTGGACCAACTGCGCCATCAACACCTCGTCTTTCGCAAGCTGAGCCGCTATCTGAAGGCCGGCGTGACGGCGGCCGAAGTTTATGCGGCTGTCGAATGTTTCGGTCCTCAACTATTCCAGAGGACGAATGGCAAGCTGTATCTCGTTCATCCTCCTGGAAAGCATTTGGAGGTCGTCGCAAGCTGGGGCGACAGGTCGCCGAGCGAGCAGGCGTTCACGGTCCAGGATTGCTGGGCCTTGCGCCAGACGCAAGCTCACTGGGTCGGGGATCCGCGGACCGAGCTGCTCTGTGGACACGTGACGTCGGATTCGAAGTCGGTCCCACCCTATCTTTGCGTACCGATCTTCGCGCAGGGCGAGACGCTCGGATTGCTGCATTTGCGACTCTTGAAAGAGGAATCGACGTCGCCGGAAAATGCCGATTCGATAGAGTCTTGTCTGAATCTTGCGACGGCTGTGGCGGAGGAAACCGGCCTTGCGCTCGCTAACTTGAGAGTTCGCGACACCCTGCATGAGCAATCGATCCGTGATCCGCTCACCGGTTTGTACAACCGCCGCTTTCTGGAGGAATTCCTCCTGCGGGAGCTGGCGCGCGCGGACCGCAAGAAGCACGCTCTCTCCATAATCACTCTGGATATCGATCACTTCAAGCGCATCAACGACAGCTTGGGCCACGGCGCGGGCGACATCGTCCTGCGGCGCGTGGGTCTCCTGTTGCAAGGGTACGTTCGCGAGAGCGATATCGCGTGCCGCGTCGGAGGGGAGGAATTCTCGCTGCTCCTCCCGGAAGCATCAATGCAAATCGCCGCACAGCGCGCCGAGAACATCCGCGGAGGAGTACACGAGTTGACGCTGAAGTACGACGGCCACAGTCTGGGTGCTGTCACCATTTCACTGGGTGTCGCAGCTTTTCCGGAGCATGGCACGACTCCGGACGCGCTCATCCGCGCTGCGGACCAGGCGTTGTATGACGCCAAGTCCCGGGGCCGCGACAGGGTGGCGTCGGCTTGAGCGGCGGCCAGCCGGACGGGCCCGCCCCTCTGCCCTTAGACTTTCCCGAATCTCGGTTATAATCGCCGCTCCACACGCGCCTGTAGCTCGGCTGGGCGAGGGGGGGAGATTTCGCGGATACACTCAAAGTG
>VBCT01000304.1 GCA_005882235.1 Betaproteobacteria bacterium | reverse complement strand
CCGCGAAGCCGTTCCCGACTCGGCTTTGCTCCGGGCGCTGCGCGCCTGGCGTCTGGGCATCGCCCGCGAGCACGGCGTGCCGGCGTTCGTTGTGTTTCACGACAGCACGCTCGAGACCATTGCCGCGCTGCGGCCGGGAACGCGCGAAGCACTGCGCGGCGTATCCGGAGTGGGAGAGAAGAAACTCGAGCGCTACGGGGAGGCCTTGCTCGAGGTCGTGCGGGCGCATTCCTTCTGAGGGCGTTCACTTCGGCAGGCACCCGCGAGGCACAGCCTGCGCCGCGACACCGCTCGTCAGATCAAGACTGATTCCGAGCAATCTGATCACTCGACCTGCACGCCCGTCTCGCGCACCATGCGGCCGTAGCGGGCGTGCTCCGAGGCGATGTAGGCCTTGAGCGCCTCCGGCCCCAGGTCGCCCGCCTCGATTCCATGATCGTCGAGGAAGCGCCTCATCGCCTCGAGCGAAAGGACGCGCCGCACCTCCCGGGCGAGCCGCTGCACGATCGCCTCCGGCGTGCCGGCCGGCGCGATCAGAGCGAACCAGGCCGTGGCTTCCAGGGGATAGCCGAGCTCCGGCAGCGTCGGCAGGTCCGGCGCGACCGGGGAGCGGCGCGAATCGACCAGCGCGAGCGGCCGCAGCGCGCCCGAGCGGACGAGCGCCCTCGCGTCGACGAACACCGGGAAGAAAAGGAACTGCACGTCTCCAGCGAGCAAAGCCGTCACTCCCGGCGCGGCGCCCTTGTAGGGCACGTGAACGATGTCGATGCCGGCCGTCCGCCGCAACATCTCGCCGAGCAGGTGACCGGTGGACCCCGTGCCGATCGAGCCGTAGTTGAGCTTGCCGGGATGCGCGCGCGCGAGGGCGACGAGCTCGGCGACCGATTTCGCCGGCACGGCGGCGCCCACCACCAGCACGATGGGCACGCGCGCGAGGAGCGCGATTGGCGCGAAATCCTTGAGCGGATCGTAGGGAAGCTTGGAGTTGAGGTGGGGACTGACGGCGAGGTTGGTGGTGGCGCCGAGCGCGATGGTATGGCCGTCGGGAGCGGACTTCGCCAAGCGCGTGAGCCCGATCGCGCCGTTCGCCCCGGGCACGTTCTCGACCACTATCGGCTGGCCGAGCGTCGCATGCTGCGCGAAGGCCCGGCCCAGAACGTCGCTGCTGCCCGCGGGAAACGAGACGATGAGCCGAACCGGCCTTGCGGGGTAGTCCTGCGCCCTGACCGCGGCGCCGGTCGGCAGCGAAGCCAAGGCGAGTGCCGCGAGGACACGAAGGCAAAGCCGGTTCACGACTTCTTCCCGATCAGCGCGATCGGAGCGGGTTGGTGGTAAATTACAGGGCAATCTATTCCAGCCGCCGCAGCAAGGCAAGTTCTGTCGAGGCGTTGTCTTCGTTCAGCAACTCAGGCATTAGATGTTCGCCCAAATCAATCACGTGGCCATCATCAGCCACCAATACAACACGCTCGGCAAGTTCTACGAGGCCGTGTTCGGGCTGAAGTCTTCCGCCAAGGGCCGCCCGGCATCGGCGATCACCATCGGCGACGGCTATGCGGGTCTGAACCTCATTCCGCGACGCGAC
>VBCT01000303.1 GCA_005882235.1 Betaproteobacteria bacterium | reverse complement strand
AATCCTCGGCTCTGCGTCGCACTTTCTTCGTCGCCGCCTCGCGAGTGTCCTTGATCGAGATTTCGACGAGGTCGCGGACGATCGTATCGACGTCGCGGCCGACATAGCCGACCTCGGTGAACTTCGTCGCTTCGACCTTGATGAAAGGCGCATCAGCGAGCCGCGCGAGACGGCGCGCGATCTCGGTCTTGCCGACACCCGTAGGCCCGATCATGAGGATGTTCTTGGGTGTGATCTCCTGCCGCAGGGGCTCGCCCACCCGCTGGCGCCGCCAGCGGTTTCTGAGGGCGATTGCCACGGCGCGCTTCGCGCGAGTTTGGCCCACGATGTACTTGTCCAGCTCGTGTACGATTTCCTGGGGAGTCATGGAAGACATGGGGGCGGAAGCCGAGAGCGGGGGGTCGAGGGATTGTACGAGGCCCTGGACCGCTGCCGCTCTAGTCCAGCGTTTCGACGACGACCTGCTGATTGGTGTAGATGCACAGGTCGGCGGCGATCGAGAGGGCTTTGCGAACGACGGTCTCCGCGTCGAGCTGGGTATTTTCGAGGAGCGCGCGCGCGGCCGACTGCGCGTAAGGGCCTCCCGAGCCGATCGCGATCAACCCCAGCTCCGGCTCGATCACGTCGCCCATCCCGGTGATGATCAGCGAGGATTCACGGTCGGCCACTGCGAGCATCGCCTCCAGGCGCCGCAGTATCCGGTCGGTACGCCAGTCCTTGGCGAGCTCCACGGCCGAGCGAAGCAGATTTCCCTGGTGCTTCTCGAGCTTCGCCTCGAAGCGTTCGAACAGCGTAAACGCGTCGGCCGTTCCTCCGGCGAAGCCTGCGAGGATCCGGTCGTGATAGAGGCGGCGCACCTTGCGCGCGCTCGCTTTCACCACGACTTGGCCGAGCGTGATCTGGCCGTCGCCGCCCAACGCGACCTTGCCGTCGCGACGGGCCGACATGATGGTGGTTCCGTGGAATTGTTCCATATCCGGATTCGGCGAAGATGGGGCCGGGGTGTCGTCGATCAAGCTATTTGCGCGGAATAATGCGGGCGACCTTGCTCAAGCCCGTGACCCCGAACAAGGCACGGATGAGCTCGTTCGCCCCGCGAACCTGAATCGTCACGCCAGACTCCTGGAGCGCCGATAGCACCCTCAGCATAACGCCGGCCGTGGCAAGATCAACGCGCGTCGCTCGCGACATGTCGATGACCAGCATCTTGTTCGCACCGGCCCAGTCTTGCAACTGTCCGGCGAGGGTTTCACCCGCCCCGCTCAGCTCCCCGGATAGCATCAAGGCCTGATCCGTGGCCTCGACCGCCGGGAGGACCGCGGAACCCTTTGCCTCGGCCCTCGGCTGGGATTCCCAGGAAGGTGGAGAAACCTCGAACGTCACCGCATAGTTGACCGCCGTTTCCTCGAACGGGTCCTTGAGGTCGAGGATCCGGTAGACGTCTAGCAGCAGCGCCCACACGGCACTGTCGGTTTCTTTCCTCCCCGCCTGGCAGGCCTCCTCCAGAAACTGGATGAGCCGCCCCTCCCCGGTGAGCAGCACTTCCTTTCCCGCTTCGCGAAGGGCAAGCAGCGTTTCGCGAAGCAGCCGGCAGCCCTGGCCGTCGACGCCTTCCAATTTATCGCACTCCACGCGCAACGCCTGCTGGGCGGAGGCCGCGTTTCGCAGCTTTTCCATTTCTGGGGCGCTCGCACCGGTCAGCTTGCCGCCGAGCGCGAAGTATGCGATGCCCCCCGTGTCGAGCCCGGGATCGTGGCGCTCGCCGGACTCGATCCAGGCGGGCGGCGAGCGCTCGAATTTGACGACGAATTCCAGAGCGAGCGCCTCGAACTCGGGCTTCATGCCCAGATGCTGGTACAGGTCGAAGAGCATCAGCCAGGCCTGCTGCGCCGAATCCCCGAGCTCCGCGTCACGCACCGAGCGTGAAAGCGCGGACAGCGCCTCCTCGACCCGTCCGTTGGCAAACAGGGTCGCCGTCTCCCCGATGATCGGCGCGACATCGTTGGCGGCCGGGGGCGCTTCGGTGCTCGGGGCGGGACCCGGCTGACCGGCGAG
Source organism: Betaproteobacteria bacterium (assembly GCA_005882235.1). Taxonomy (GTDB): domain Bacteria; phylum Pseudomonadota; class Gammaproteobacteria; order Burkholderiales; family SG8-39; genus VBDM01. The sequence continues at coordinate 589 of VBCT01000303.1, read as the reverse complement.
GGACGAAGCCAGCGCGGACACATCCAAAGGGGGCTCGAAAGGATCGGCCTCTTGCGAAATCGGTTGCAGTGCGGGCGCAGGAGCCGGCGAAGCCGGGAGCGGCGCCGATGGTGGCGGAGGGACGTAGGCGCTGAAATCGAGCGAGTCCTCGCCCGCTTGCGCACTCGCGACGGGTGTCGCGGACTTCTCCGGCGAAGGCTTTTCCGGTTGCCGGGTGATCGGCGCCTTCTTTTTACTTTCGGTCTTCTTCCTGCCGAACAATGAAAAGAACACGAGGAACTACCCGCCTCCCGGAGAATCTGCCTGGCGACGCAAAGGACCGTTTCGTTGTATCACTTTGCTCGATGCCGTGCAACGCGGCAACCTCGCGATGAATTCTTCCCGTTCAAGAAGCCGGAGCCCGGCGACCGGCGAACGCCACCAGCACTCCGGCGGCAACCATGGCGCATACGATCATCGCGCCCGAGGGGAGGTCGAGCCACAGCGACGCGAGCAGGCCGGCCGCGTAGCCGAGTACGCCGACCGAGTAGGCCTTGAGATAGCGTCCGCCCCTCGTGTAGTAGGTCGATAGCGCCGGCAAAACCAGCGT
>VBCT01000059.1 GCA_005882235.1 Betaproteobacteria bacterium | reverse complement strand
TGCGCAAGGTGATCGAGCCGCGGTTGCGCGGCAGGCGGTAGAAATCCGCCCCGTGAAAGCTGGCGAAGGCTTCGAGCTTGGCTAGCGCCCCGGCCCGCTCGAAGACCTCCGCATAGAGTTCGATCGCCGCATGCGCCGTATAGATGCCCGCGTGCCCGCACGGCGTCTCCTTGTCGGCGCGGGCATGCGGCGCGCTGTCGGTGCCGAGGAAGAATTTCGGATTGCCGCCGGTCGCCGCGCGCACCAGCGCCTCGCGGTGCTCCTCGCGCTTCAGCACCGGCAGACAGTAATAGTGCGGCCGGAAACCGCCTGCGAACATCGCGCTGCGGTTGTAGAGCAGGTGGTGCGCGGTGATCGTGGCGGCAATGCGGGGCCCTCCCGCAAGCACGAAATCCACCGCCTCGCGGGTCGTCACGTGCTCGACCACGATGCGAAGCCGCGGGAAGCGGCGGGCGATGTCGGCGAGGACGGTCTCGAGAAACACGCGCTCGCGATCGAAAACGTCCACGCCTGGAGTCGTAACCTCCCCGTGAACGAGCAGGGGCAGGTCGTGTTCCTGCATCGCATTGAGCGCGGGATAGGTGCGCTCGATGCTCGTGACTCCGGCTCCCGAGTTCGTCGTCGCGCCGGCCGGATAGTACTTCACGCCGCATACGAAGCCCGATCGCTTCGCGCGCGCGATCTCCTCGGCGCTCGTGCCGTCAGCCAAATAGAGGGTCATGAGGGGCTCGAAATCTGAGCCCTTCGGAAGGGCCTTCAGCACCCGGCCACGGTAGGCCGTGGCGAGCGCGGTATCCGTAATCGGAGGCCGGAGATTCGGCATGACCACCGCGCGCGCAAATACGCGCGCCGTGTGGGGGAGCACGCTCGCAAGCGCGGCGCCGTCGCGAAGGTGCAGGTGAGCGTCGTCCGGCCGGGTGAGGGTCAGGGATTGCACGGAATCAGGATCGCCGGGCGGTCGCAGCGCGCGCGAGTTGCAGGGCGCGCGCGTACACCACGTTCCTCTTCGCTCCGGTGAGCTTGCAGGCGAGCCTCACCGCGTGCGCAAGCGGCAGCTCCGCGAGGAGTGTAGCGAGCGCGCGTTCCCAATCGAGCTTCGCGCTTTCGCTTCGGGACGCAGTGCCCTCCGCGATCAGCACGAATTCGCCACGCTGGCGGTCGGTGTCCTCGCGGAGCCAGGCTGCAGCTTCGCCCAGGACGCACCGATGGATCTGCTCGAAGAGTTTCGTCAGCTCGCGCGCGATCACGAGGACGCGCTCGGGGCCCAGTGCCGCTGACATGTCCTCGACGCATTCGACGACGCGGTGCGGCGCCTCGTAGAGCACGAGCACGTACGGCAAGGCGCTAAGGCGCTCGAGCGCCTTGCGCCTCAGGCCTGGCTTTGCCGGAAGAAAACCTGCGAATAGAAACGGGCCGTCCGCGATGCCGGCGGCCGAGAGCGCGGTGACGGCTGCGTTCGGCCCTGGAATCGGGACCACCCTGAATCCGGCGGCGCGCGCTTTTTTGACCACGGCCGCGCCCGGATCGGATATCGCGGGCGTGCCCGCGTCCGTAACCAGGGCAACGGTCTTGCCTCGGGCAAGCTGCTCGACGATCGAATCGGCGGCGCGCTGTTCGTTATGCCCGTGCACCGCCATCAGCTTTCCAGGCATGCCGTAGTGCTCGAGCAGGCGCGCCGTCACGCGCGTATCCTCCGCCGCAATGGCGTCTGCACGAGCGAGCGAATCAAGAGCGCGCGGGCTGATATCCTCGAGGTTCCCAATGGGCGTGGCCACCACATATAATTGACCTGCCCCACTCGGGCTCCCACTATGCTTCCCCGTCCTCGCGCCCAATTCTGCTTCGCTCTGTTGGCGTTGTTGAGTCCGGCATTGTGCGCGGCCGTCGACGATCCGGCAAGCAGACCTCCGGGCGCTCGGCCCTTCATAGGCCTGCTGCTCCCGCTCAATGCTCCCGAGTTCTCGCGAGCATCCGAGGCCGTGCGCCTGGGCTGCCAGGCCGCTCTCGCTTTCGCGGATAACCGCCAGTCCCTCCAGGTAGCGCGCACCGATGCCCAACCCGAGAGCATACTCGCCGAATACGAGGCCGCCGTGCAGCGCGGCGCCGCCGTGATAGTCGGTCCGCTGACACGCTCGGGGGTTACGGCGCTCGCTCAAGCGGGCCGCGTCAGCGTGGTCACGCTCGCTCTGAACGCCGCAGACGGCGACGCGCGGCTCCCCCCGCGCCTCTATACGTTCGGACTTTCCGCCGAGACCGAAGCGCGCGCGGTGGCGCGCATGGCTTTCGCGCGCGGGCTGCGCGAGGGCGCGGTGGTGCAGGCGTCGAACTTGCTCGCCAAGCGCCTGAGCCGGGCTTTCGCGGACGAATGGTTCTCGCTCGGCGGAAGGATCAGCGACGTGCGGGAGTTCGGGGCGCGAGCGGACTTGGTCGACTTGCGCCGGGGTCTGGCGGACTCGCAGGCACAATTCATTTTTCTCGCCGCGGAGGCCGACCAGGCGCGCACCGTGCGACCCTATCTGAACAACCAGCTCCAGGTCTTTGCGACCTCCCAGGTCAACGACGGCAAGAGCGATCCGCTCGTCAACTCGGATCTTAACGGCATTCGTTTCGTGGATATGCCCTGGCTCGTGCAGCCGGACCACGCCGCGGTGATGGTCTATCCGCGCCTGGAAGGCCTTTCCACGGAGCTTCAGCGTTTCTACGCGCTCGGCATCGACTCGTGCCGCATCGCGGGGGAGCTCATCGGGGGGCAACAAACCATCAACCTCGACGGTGTGACCGGCAGGATCTCCTACCGCGGGGGCAATACACTCCAGCGCGAGCCGATCCAGGCGGTGTTCCGCGACGGCGTGGGTGTGTCGCTCGAAAACGCTGAGGTGAAAGCGAGATGAAGGCGAGATGAATGCCGGCGATCGTGCCGAGCAAATCGCGGCGGGCTATTTGCAGCGCAAGGGCCTAGCTCTGATCGAAACCCGTTACCGCTGCCGCTGGGGCGAGATCGATCTCATCCTGCGGGATCGGGATACGGTCGTTTTCACCGAAGTCAGGCTACGGCGCTCCAAGGACTTCGGCGGCGCCGCTTACAGCGTCGATGCGCGCAAACAGGCGCGGATCATCGCCACGGCGCGCCACTACCTTGCGGGCAAGGAGGAAGCGGCTTGCCGGTTCGACGTCGTGCTCCTCGATCGCCTCGAGCCGCCGCGGGTCGAATGGATACGCGACGCATTCTCCGCCTGAGCCCTTGCCGGCCTCCGCTCCCGCTGCCCCGGCCGGCCCGGCGCATCCGCAAAGAAGGTTACGGTAGAATAAGGGCCGTATGAAAGCCGTCACCGCCCGGCCGGCCGAGGACAGCGTAGACCTTCTGGCGCGCATCCGCCGCCAGTTCGACGACAGCGCTCAACTGAAGCTGAAAGCGCACGACGCGCTCGCCGACCCGATCGCCCGCGCCACGGAAATCATGGTGAAATGCCTGCTCGCCAACGGCAAGATCCTCGCGTGCGGGAACGGCGGCTCCGCCGCCGATGCCCAGCATTTTTCCGCTGAGCTGCTCAACCGCTTCGAGCGCGAGCGTCCCGGGCTCGCCGCGATTGCGCTGACGACCGACACCTCCACCTTGACCGCGATCGCAAACGACTACGAATACGAGCAGGTATTCTCCAAGCAGCTCGCGGCCCTGGGTCAGGCGGGTGACGTGCTCCTCGGTATTTCCACGAGCGGCAACTCAAAAAACGTCGCTCGCGCGGTCTCGGCGGCACACGAGCGTGAGATGCGCGTGGTCGCCCTTACCGGCCGCGGCGGAGGCGAGATCGGAAAGCTGCTCGCTTCGGAAGACGTGCATATCTGCGTACCCCACTCGCAAACTGCCCGCATTCAGGAAGTGCATCTTCTCACCCTTCACTGCCTTTGCGACGGCATCGATTGCATGTTGTTGGGGGCCGAATGAAAAACTGTCCGGCGGCGAAGCGATACGCGGCGGTGGCGCTGATCTTCGTTTCGGCCGCGACGCTGCAAGCCTGCGTCGATGCGCTCATTGTCGGCGGGGTGGCAACGGGAGTCGTCCTCGCGGCCGATCGTCGCCAGGCTGAAGTGATGTTCACTGATCAGCGGATCGAATTCACCGCGGGCAGCCGCGTCGGCGAGGCGCTCAAGGGTCAGGGACACATCAACTTCACCAGCTACAATTACACGGTGCTGCTCACCGGCGAAGTGCCCACTGCGCAGGCAAAAGCGGACGTGGAAAAAATCGTGAGCGAAATACCGCAGGTGAAGACCGTGGTCAACGAGCTGCAGATCGCGGGCGCGAGCTCTGCTGCGTCCCGCAGCAACGATGCCTACATCACCAGCAAGGTCAAAGGCAATTTTCTCGGAAACGGGAAGGTTCGGCCTACCGATATCAAGGTCGTGACCGAGGCAGGGGTCGTGTTTTTGCTCGGATTGGTCACGCGCGAAGAAGCGGACGCCGCGACCGAGGTCGCGCGCGGCACCGGAGGGGTGCAAAAGGTCGTCCGCGTTTTCGAGTACGTCGTTCCGCCCGCCAAGAAATAGGAACGGGTCCGAAACCGCGTCTAGGGTTTGCGTTCGGACAGCATCCGCTCGATCTCTCCGACGAGCTTGCTGTCGCCGGGCGTCACTCCGCTGCCGAAAGACAGCACTTTCTCCCCCGAACGGTCGATCAGGTATTTGTGGAAGTTCCACCGAGGGCGCTCGCCGGTCTTCGCGGCAAGCGTCGCGTACAGGGGGTTGGCGTTGCCCGCCGACACACCGGATTTGGCGAACATCGGGAAGCTCACGCCGTAGTTGACCTCGCAAAATTTGGCGATCTCGCGGTTGCCCCCCGGTTCCTGGCCGCCGAAATCGTTGGCGGGGAAGCCCAGCACGACAAGGCCCCTGTCCCGGTAGCGGCGGTACAGCGTCTCCAGTCCTTCGTACTGGGGCGTGTACCCGCATTGACTCGCGGTATTCACCACGAGCAGCACCTTGCCCTCGAATTGGCACAGCGGCGTGACCTGGTCGGCAAGGCTCGGAAGGGTATGGTTGATCAGCGGCGGGCACGCGGCGAGCGCGGGCGCGGAGATCGAGGCGGCGAGCAACAGTGCGGGAATACGCATCGGCGGAAAATCCGGAAATGAGGTCAGCCTAAGTTACAACCGGCGGGTCGTTCTGTCAAAATAGGCGAGATGGAGGCCCCTTTCGAGCGGAAGATGTGCCCGCCCCAGGAGCTTGCGGCGCGGCTCGGATCCCTTGCACGACCGCTCGTCTTCACCAACGGCGTGTTCGACATCCTGCATCGCGGGCACGTCACCTACCTCGCCGAAGCGAGTTGCCTGGGGGCGACGCTTCTGGTCGCAGTCAACGGCGACGTGTCGGCGAGGCGCCTCGGCAAAGGCGAGGAGCGCCCGTTCAACCCGCTCGCCGACCGCATGGCGGTGGTCGCGGCGCTTGAATCCGTCCATCTGGTGACGTGGTTCGACGAGGCTACGCCGCTCGCGCTGATACTTGCCTGCCGGCCGGAGGTCCTCGCCAAGGGCGGCGACTGGAAGCCCGAAGCGATGGTCGGAGCCGCCGAAGTGCGCGGCTGGGGCGGAAGCGTGCATTCGATCCCCTTCAGGCACCAACGCTCGACGACCGCGCTGCTGGAGAAGATTCTCGGTGCTCCGAATAGGAACAGGGGAACCTGAAGGTTCCCCCGTTACCCCTGCTGATACGAACGGGGGAACCAAGGTTCCCCCGTTACCCCTCCTAATTCCCTTTGCGCTTCTCCTCCGGCGGGCAGTCCTTCAGCTCGCTGCCCGCAAAGCTCTGGCGCAAGTCGTTCAGTCTCGAGACCAGCGCATCGGGGACTTCGCGAACAACAAAGTAGACCTTCTGCACGGATGTTTCCCGTGGATCGACCCGGGCCGTTCGAACGCCCTTTTTGCGCAATTCTGCGAGCCGCGACCGCGCTGCCTCCTCGGTTTTGAACACGCCCAGGGAAATCGCAAATCGGAACTTGGAATCTTCCTGCACGATATAGAAGTCTTCGACGCCGAGCTTCTTGAGCTCGGCGGCCTTCTGGTTTGCCGCCTGCCGGTTGCGTTGCGGCGGCATGACTACCCAGTAGCTCGCGATTTCTTCCGCGCGCCGCTGGGAGAGTCTCGACCCGAGGGCAAGCGGCTCGAGCGCCAGTTGCACGCGCGCCGCGTCGCCCGGGTTGAACGCGCCGAGCTCAAGGCACGCGGCGACGTTCGCCTTGGGCGGCGGTTTGGCGCGCTCGACGGTCTGCTTCGTTCTCTCAGTGGCAAGCGCGGCAAGCTGATCGGCACGGAGCAATCGGATCGCCTGCGGGTTGAGCTGCTGATCCATCAGCTGCGGCTCGTCCGATGTACGCCCGGCGCCAAAATAGAACCAGGCGAAAAGACCGAGATTTGCGAACAACAGCAGGAAAGTTACGGTTTTCACGATTTCGCGCGGGTCATTTCACCGCGTCCTGTGAAATTCGGACGAGGCCTTCCAGCACCAGATTATCAACGAGCCGCACGGGAATGTTGAGGTGCCGGGCGATCCGGCGAGCGGCTCCCCCAGCGAGCACGCAAGCTGCCCCATGTTCCATCGTCGCGAAAGCGCGCTCTATCGCCCCGGCCTGCGCGAGCAAACAGCCGGTTTCGATGGCATCCGCGGTATTTCGAGGCTCTGCGGAAAATCGCCCTCTTGCGAACGGAAGTTCCGCGGTGCCACGGGTAAGCGAGCGTTTCATGAGATCGAGGCCGGGAAGAATCACGCCGCCGACGAATCTTCCGTCGCCCCTCAAGACATCCACCGTGGTTGCAGTGCCCGCGGTGACCACGAGGCACGGGCCGCGGAGAATCGACCAGGCTCCGATCAGCGCGGCCCAGCGGTCAGGCCCGAGCTGGTCCGGCCGCCCATAGCCGTTCGTGACTCCGCACTCGTGCCGCTTCGCCTTTACCCAGGCGGGGACCATGGATCGTCGGGCGAACAGGGTTTCCAGCCTGTTACGCACGGATCGCCCCGCGACGTTCGCGACGACGACCTTGTCGGCAGGCACGAGTCTCCTCCAGCTCTTCTCCAGGCGGCCCATCTCCGAGAGCGGCACCGCGCCGGTTTTGCGCCAGCCCCCGTTCTCGTGCAGCCCCCATTTCAGCCGCGAATTGCCGCAGTCGACCGCGAGGATCATCCCGGCCTGAGCGAGAGCTCACCGCTGTGGAAACGCTCTATTCCCCCGATCGAATCGAGCATGAGCGCGCCGTCTTCCGCGACTCCGACGACCTTGCCTTCGGCCACACGCCGGCCGGCCTGCGACAAGGCGACTCGCCTCCCCTTCCAGGCGTGGCGTTGCAGCCACTCCTCCCGAAACGGCGCGAAGCCTTCGCGGGAAAACCGCGCGAGAACCCCGGCAATGGACTCGAGAGCCGCGACGAGCACGTCGGTCCGCGACGGCACTGTCTTGCTGTGGCTCGCGATGTCGGTTGCCGGCGCGCCGATCCGCTCGCGCGTCCGGGTGCCGAGACGCACGTTGATACCGACGCCCACGATCACGGCGCTCGGACCCAGGATGTCGCCGGAACTCTCGATCAATATCCCGCCGAGCTTGCGCCCCTCGCAATACAGATCATTCGGCCATTTGACTCCCACGCCATGCGTACCCAGGCGCTCGAGCGCCTTCGCCGCACCTACCGCCACGGCGAGGCTCAAGCCCCCAAGCGCTCCGGCGCCTCGGGGAAAACGCCATAGAATGGAGAACACCAGGCTTCCTCCGACCGCGGAGACCCAGGAATGTCCGCGCCGACCGCGCCCGGCGCTCTGGTGTTCACAAGCGAGTACCGTTCCGTGCGGCGCGCCCGCGGCGGCACGCTGGGCAAGAACGGTATTGGTGGACGGGCATTCGTCGAGCACCTCGACGCGAAGCTCGGGCGAGACCTTCTTCAATCCCGCCGCGAGTGCGTCCAGCTTGAACAGGTCGAGAGCCTCGGCCAGCCGGTAACCGCGGCCGCGTACCTTGAATACGCGCAAACCCAGCGCTTCGATCCGCCTGATGAGGTTCCATACGCCAGCGCGGGAAAGACCCAGGGCCCGGCCGAGGCGCTCGCCGGAGTGAAACCTGCCGTCAGCCAGCATGCGAAGGAGCGAGAAGGGGGCTGTGCCCATGCGCAAAATCGCGAGAAAAACCGGACAGATACTAGCATCGGAGGGGCGTGCGCGCCGGAGGCTCCAGAGATTCGTGAAAAAGTCACGAAGGGTCGATTTTCAATTGTTCCGCAGCGAGTCAGGTGATATGATGCCGTCATAGTAATTTCATAGCGCCCGGCGACGAGCTTCCGCTGAGCGTTTCAGGTTGCCCGCCGGCCCAGCAAACGGCGGCTAAACGGGGGAAACCCTCCCTTCCCCCGTTTTTTTTTGCCCTGCGCCCCCGGAAATCGCGGCTATGTCGGTTGTCTATAATAGTCAGCCCGCTCCCGGACTTCACCTCCCAGCTTGCGACCCGAAGCATGCATCGACCCTGGCCTTATCCGCGCGTAGTGGGCCATCGCGGCGGCGGCACGCTCGCCCCCGAGAACACTCTGGCGGGCATTCGCAAGGCGGCCGCAATGGGATTTGGCGGCGTGGAGTTCGACGTAATGCTTTCGGCGGACAAAGTCCCCTTGCTGATGCATGACGAAACCTTTGATCGCACCACGAACGGGAAGGGCAGCGTCGCCGAGACGCCCTA
>VBCT01000296.1 GCA_005882235.1 Betaproteobacteria bacterium | reverse complement strand
ACTACCTGACGCTGCGCCAGGCAGTGACGCCGGATCCGCTGCTCGGGCGCGTCACGGCGACGATGATCTGCCTCACGGTGGCGACTGCGCCTTTCGGCGGCCTGGCCGGCGGCTGGATCGCCGAGCATGCGGGATTGCGGGCGACCTTGCTCCTCGCGGGTCTCGGCGCGATCGCGCTGGTGCCGCTCGTCGCCTGGGCCTCTCCGCTTTTGCGCCTGCGCACGCTAGCCGAGGCTCAGCAACCCCGGCAGACCGAAAGCCTTGCCGAGGAGCTGGCCGGGTAGCGTCCGGCTTCAGATTTGCTGCCAGCCTTGCGGGCTGGCAGCTGGTAGGCCGTGCAGGAGTCGAACCTGCGACCAACGGATTAAAAGTCCGCTGCTCTACCACCTGAGCTAACGGCCCGCAAAGGAGCGCGATTCTATTATGTCGCGCGAGCGAGCGTCAACGTAATTGCACGCTCGTGCGGCGATTCTGCGCTCACGTTTGCCGCATCAGCCGCCAGTACTGGATCTTCATCGTGAGCGCCGCGCCGGCGACGATCGCGAAGAACGCGAGGAACGAGCCGAGCGCGAGGGTGGAAAGGCCCGATACGCCCTGGCCGATGGTGCAGCCGAGCGCGAGCACGCCGCCGAAACCCATGAGGGCGCCCCCGACGAGGTGATTGATCAGGTCCTCGGCGTCGCGAAAGCTCTCCAGGCGGAAGGATTTCGTCGCGAGCGACCACGCGAGCGATCCCGCGAGCATCCCGAGCACCGACGCGATTCCGAAGGTCATCACGCGGCTCTTGTCGCTCCAGAGCATGAGAAGCTCGAGAGAGTAGGCCTGCGGCGCGACGAAGGAGAGCGACTCCATGCGGCCGGAGTTGGTCGCGAGGAATTTCTCCTCGAGCGTGGCCGGATCCTCGGCGAGGTATCCGATGTGCCCTGACAGATACCAGCCCCCGACGACGACGAGGCCGACGACGACTCCGCCGAGGACATTGTCGAACGTGCGGAATTCGCGCGCCTTGAACACAAACGCGAGCAAGCCTCCCGCCATCGCCAGTCCGAGCACGCCAAGCACAGTTTTCTTGTCAAAACCCGCCGAGTGGGCAATAAGCGAGGGAAGGTCCTGACTGCCCGCAAGCGTCGCGCCCACGGAATCGAGCGCCGCCACGCGAAACACTCCGAGGATCCCTTTCAGGGTCATGTACGCGGTGATCGCGAGCACGATCGCGACGACGAGCGATTTGAGGTTGCCCGTGCCGATGCGGATCAGCGTCCTCGAGCCGCATCCCGAGCCCAGCGTCATGCCGATCCCGAACAGCAAGCCGCCGAGGATGTAGGAAAGCCAGGTAAACCGCGGCACGGTGTAGATCGTCTTCGACAGATCGACGAGCCCCGCGAGCTGCAGGGCGCCTGCGCCCACGGTCGCGACGGCGATGGCGAGCAGCCACATGCGCATGCGGTTCCAGTCGCCCATGTTGACCACATCCGACACCGCTCCCATGGTGCAGAAATGCGTCTTGTTGCCCACAGCGCCGAAGAGGAAAGCGAGCGCAAAGGCCCCCCACACCACCGCCGAGGCGAGCGTTGCCGGGTTGGATGCCGTCACGGCGCTTCGAAGGGATACGGCGGTCGCCGGTGCTACTTGCTTTTCGTCGCGAGGCGCTGCTTCGCCTGCTCGGCCGCCGGGCTGGAGGGATATTTCTTGACGAGGGCGCGCAGCGTCTCGCGCGCGGCGGGGCTTTGCCCCAGCTCACCCTGGGAGCTCGCGATGTTGAGCAGCGCGTCGGGCGCCTTGGAATTCTCCGGCCAGAGCTTGACCACTTTCTGCTGGGCCGCGATGGCGGACTTGTAGTCGCGCATCGCGTAGTACGCGTTGCCTATCCAGTACTGCGCCGAGGGCAGGAGCTCGCTGCTCGCGAAATTGGTCATGAAATTCTGGAAGCTGGTGATGGAGAGCTGATAGTTGCCGAGCTTGAACTGGTTGAGCGCCAGCTCGTACGCCTGTTTTTCGGCGGCGGCGCTGCGCTCGCCCTGGCTCAGCTTGTCCTGAAGCTGCGATTGCGTCTGCTCGAGCTTTCTCAGGCGGTTGTCGAGGTCGACGTAGAGGTCCTTCTGCCGCCGCTCGAGGGTCTCGGTCTGGTTCGAGAGCACCTCGATCTGCCCGCGCAGCTTGGCGACGTCCTGCTTCAGCGATTCGATCAGCTGGGCGAGATCGACGACCCGGTTCTGCCCGGAGGAATCCAGCTGCCCGAGCCGCGCGTCGATCGCGGAAAGACGCTCCTCGATCGCCTTCTGGCGGGCGTCGACCTGGTTTCTCAGCTGGAAGATCTGCCTGCGCGCCTCGTCGTCGTCGAACAGGGCCGCGTGGGCCGCGCCCGCGAGGAGCGCGGCCCAAAGCGCAAGCGTGATCCGCAGCCGCATCGGTCTAGTATTCGCCGCCGTAGAGCATGTCGCTGCGGCGGTTCTGCGACCAGCATCCTTCGGCGTGTTCGCTGCAGCGCGGCTTTTCCTCGCCGAGGCTGACCGGCTCGACCTGCGCTTCGGTCGCGCCCATCAGCACGAGCATGCGCTTGACCCCTTCGGCCCTGCGTTGCCCGAGCGCGATGTTGTATTCGCGGCTGCCGCGCTCGTCGCAGTTGCCCTGGATGAGCATCTTCTTGCCGCGGTTCTCGGCGAGATATTTGCCGTGGGCCTGCAGCACCGGGCGGTACTCGTCCCTGATGTCGTACTTGTCGTACTCGTAGAAAACCGAGCGCTTCGACAAATCGATCTGCGGGGCGGCAGGCACCGGGCGCGCCGCGAGCGGGGGCGCGACCGGGAGCCCCGGAGTCTGGACGCTGGGCGCCGCGGGCTTTTCGGGTTCGACAGGCGTGCTCGCGCATCCGTAGAGCAGCGCCAGGCTCAGAGCGGAAAACAA
>VBCT01000295.1 GCA_005882235.1 Betaproteobacteria bacterium | reverse complement strand
GAGAGATCCTCGATGCCGCGCGTCTCTTCGCTCACGACGGTGGCTCCCGCACGCACCGTGTCGAGCGCGCGCAAGGTCTCCTCGTGACTTGCGAGAAACGCCACCAAGTCGCCGCGGTGCACCAGGCGCCAGGAAAACTCCTGGGCGATGCGTTCCTCCGCCCAGGCCTGCTGCTCTCCGGAGAAGGGGTCGTCGGTCACGAGCCACAGCGCGCCCTGCTCGCCGCGCACGAGCGCACAGCCGCGCTGGGAGCCCTCGCTGAAGGGCAGCAGGTCGAAGGCGGGCGCCGCGCTGCGCAGCTCCTCCATGCGCATGACTTCGATCTTGAGCGTGGCGCCGAGCCGGGCGACGAACGCGTCCGGGTCCAGGCCGAGCTTCGCCTCGAGCACCTCGATGAGCCGGTGCCGCGCGGCCCTGGCCGCGGAGCGGGCCTCCTCGATCTCGAGCGAGCTGATCTGATTCGCCTCGGCGAGACTCACTTCAGGCTCCCGGCAAGTTCGAAGATCGGCATGTACATGAGAACGACGATCGCCCCGATTACCAGACCGATCGCCGCCATCAGGAGGGGCTCGAACAGACGCACGAACCAGTCGATCCAGCGCGCGATTTCCTCGTCGTGAAACTCCGCGATTCTCTCCATCATTTCGCCCATGTTGCCGCTTTTCTCGCCGACCGCGAGCATTCGCAGGGCGATGATCGTGGTGAGGCCGTTGGCTTCCATCGCTTCGGAGACGGGATGGCCCTCGTTGACCGCCCGGCTCGCCATCGCCAAACGCGCCCGCAACAGCGGGTGCAGGAGCTCCGCGCCCATCTGGAGCGCGGTCGGGAGCGGCGTGCCGCCCTTGAGGAGCATGCCGATGGTGCGGTAGAAACGCGCAAGCTGGTAGAGCTTCAGGCGTTCGCCGATCGCGGGCAGTTTCCACAGCACGTTCCCGATCCGGGCCTTGACTTGAGCGTTCCGAAGCGCGTAGACCGCCGCGATCACGAGGCCGGCGAGGGAGCCTATCACGAGAGCCCCGTGACCCTCCGCCAGCTGGCCCCATGAGAGCAGGAGCTTCGAGAAGACCGGGAGATCGACGTTGCGCTCCTCGTAAATCCGGCTGAAGCGCGGCACGACGTAGAGCAACAGGAACAGGAGCACCAAACCCCCCACGCCGACCAGAAGCGCCGGATAGATAGCCGCGTTGACCAGGCGCTTGCGGATCGCTTCGAGCTGATTCTGATAGGCGACGTAGCGCCCGAGCGCCGGTGCGAGGTCGCTCGTCTTTTCGCTCGCCTGCACGGTGGAGACGTAGAGGGGCGGGAAGGCCAGCGGAAACTGCTGGAGCGCTGAAGAGAGGGAATTTCCTTGGCGCAGGATCGAGGCTACGCTCGCGAGCAGGGCGCGGAATTCACTGCGGCGTTCGCGCTCGGCAAGCGTTTCGATGGATTCGACCAGGGGGAGTCCCGCCTTGAGCAGGACGAGTAGCTCCTGGCTGAACAGGACGAGGGGAAAGCGTGCCTGTCCGCCGCGCCAGGGCGCGGCGAGGCCCGCGCGGGCGCGCACGCCGAGCACGGTGTAGCCGCGGCTCTCGGCCTGCTGGACGGCGCTCGCCTGATCGAGTCCGTGCAGCTCGAGCGACTCGACCCGTCCGTCAGGGCTGACCGCCTTGAGTTCGAAGCGCATGGTCCAGGTGCTGCCCTAGTGGTTGGTGATGTCGGCGTTTTCGCCCGTTCCCCCCGGCTGGCCGTCCTTGCCGAAGGAGAGGATGTCGTAGTCGCTGCGTTCGCCGGGTTGCTTGTAGACGTACGCCTTGCCCCAGGGATCGAGCGGCACGTCTTTGCGCAGGTACGGGCCGTTCCACTTGGGCTCGTTCGCCGGGCGGTTGACCAGCGCGCCGAGTCCCAGCTCCGTCGACGGATAGCGGCCCGTGTCTAGGCGGTACTGGTCGAGCGCCTTTTCGAGTGCGTCTATCTGCG
>VBCT01000035.1 GCA_005882235.1 Betaproteobacteria bacterium | reverse complement strand
GTTCTTGATCTTGGCCTGGGTGATCATTTCCTGGCCCTTCAGGATGCCGCCCAGGAGGAGCCCGATGATCACGAGCACGATCGCGATTTCTACCAGGGTGAAACCGACCTGGGTCGAATTCTTGCTGTTGATAATGGACGAACTCATGCAACCCCCGAACCCCTTCGGAGTTAAGAATCCTTTGAAACCCGCAAGATACGTGCCGGACAGTATGCCCGTACAGCCCCCTTTTTGCGCGGGTGACCTAGCTCTTTCTGTTGAAAACTGGACACTTACGACGATTATCTGACACTTTGCCTTAGTTCTTTCGCCGAAGTCTTACCCGCGGTCCGCGCTTCCAATTGTCTCAGGCGCTCATCCAGGAATCGCAGTTCGGCCGGGTCCTTGACGGTTCCGCTTTGTAGATATCCACCGATGATGAGACGCGCGGTTTCCAGCTCATTCATGTCCTCCAGGATGAAAATCTCCATCTGCTTCGCCCAGAGGGGAACGTTGTCGGCGACGGCGTAGCGCTGGATCGCTCGAGCGTAGCGGAGTGCGAGCGGCAGATCGTGAAGCCTGTGCTTGGCGATGGCGGTGGCATGAGCAAGCCAGGGCCAGCGACGATCGGGATCGAGCAGGAACTGCCGATAAACGAACTCGAGCATGCTGCGCTGCTTGGCCTCGACCGGCACTTCGGCATACAGCCTGCTCGCGGCGAGGAGGGGGTATTGGCCGCGCGGGTCCAGCTCGAGGATCCTCGCGAGCCAGGCTTCCAGCCGGGAATAGTCGAGGTCGCGATACTGGACCTTGCTGGCGGATTGATAGTCGAACGCCTGTAGGTAAAGCATCAGTGTCTTGCCGAGCGCCACGGGATCCCCGAAGCTCGCGAGCCTGAGCGCCGCGATGCTCGGCGCGGGCGCCAAGTCCTCTGCGGCCGTCCGGGGCGGCGGGGCTGTGGCCTTCAGCCCGATCTGCGCGGCGAGCCCCAGAGCGAGCAGCGCGAGAACGCCACGCGGCACACCCGCAATCGATCGTTGTGACATCGCCTCAAAAGTCCTTGCGGTACAAATCGAAAAGCGCCGCGGAACAGATCAGCACGAGGTAGACCGCGGTCTGGCCGGCGACGGAGCCCAGGGCGCTCACGCCCGGTGCCGACCCCAGCAGCCACGTCGTCTGCGTCATGCCGTCGAGCGCCGGCAGCAGGAGCGCGATCAACTCCACAAGGGCATTGACCACGCGATCGGTGAGGCCAGGGTCCTGCAGGGGTGCGCCGGCGATGATCTGCATCGCCGCCATTGAACGCGACAGCAGGTAGAAGCCCGCAACGGCGGCAAACGCCGGGACCACCTGCGCGAAAGACAACACGCAAAACAGACTCATCGCAGTCACGATCAGCAGCTCGCAAATGAGGGAGAGGGTCCAGAGGACCAGTCCCTGGGAATTTGCGAACGGCACCAAAGGCAGCGCGCTGAGCAGCGCGAGGATCGAGGCGAGCATCGCGTAGCCGGTAAACTTTCCGAAAAAATAGACCGAGCGCGGTCCCGGCAAGGAGAGCAGCAGCTCCGTGACCTTGTCGCTCAACTCCCGCACCATGCTCGTGATCACGAACACGGCTACGATGAAGACGGCGGCGACTCTGAGCGGGGCTGCGAGCAACGCGGTTTGGATTTCTCGAGACTCGGTAATCGCCACTTGATTCAGGAATTGGGCGAGCCCGAAGGCGATCACGACGACGACCACCGCAAGCCACAGGAGGCGGTTCCGAACCGCCTCGAGCAGGGTAGCTCTCGCGAGCGAAGCGACAATGGGCATGGAACGCGTGAAATACGGCCTGAGTGCTGATAAGTCAAAACTGGCACAATACGTGCCTGTGGGAGCGTAAGTCCACGGGGAGGGTTTGCGCAAGTCGGCATGATGTCTCCCCGATTTGCTTACCACAAACTCGGGAGAGGATACATGCATCGCAGGCCCTTGAGCGCACTGCCTTTCGCGGATCCCGATCTCGGATGACTCACGGTATGGCGACGACTGCCGCGCTCCAGATTTCTCATCTGTTCATCGCGAGGTCATGGCGAGGTCTGTTTCTCGTCATGCTGGTGTCCCTGCATCTTGCCGCGATGCGGGGTACGGAGGATTTCTGGGCGCGCGGTTTGATGCTCGCGCACTTCGGGCTTTTCATACTCTGGCAGCCGTTCATGCGGGGCGAACATCGCCTGACCTCGGCCCAGGTTGCGGCGGTCGCCGCGATTGCGCTGGGAACCCTCTATTTTCTCAACTGGTGGCTGCTTGCCCTCTGGGTGAGCGTTCTGTCGGGAATCGTGGGCGGCAAGGTGTTCCTTTTCCAGGCACGGTGGCTACGGCGCTTCTATCTCGTGGTGCTGCTGTATCTCGTCTCGCTGCTGCTCATTTGGATCGTCCCGAACACCTTTATTCGCGTGCCGCTGCCCAACGAGGTCGAATTGCTCGCGCAATACGGCTTGCCCGTGCTGTTCCTCGTGATGGTGGCGATCCCCGCCGAAACGGACTCTGCCGAAACTCCACAGATCATCGATTTTTTCTATGCCGCGATGATCGTGCTGCTGCTGATCGCGCTCGCGTTGGGCAGCTTTGCATTCATGACGGTAGGCGGCATCGACTATATCTTGGCTCTTTCGTACAGCATGCTGATCATCGCGGGCGTGCTGCTGCTCCTTTCCTTTGCCTGGAACCCCCGCGCCGGATTTAGCGGTCTTTCCGTATATTTCTCGCGCTATCTATTGTCGATAGGCCTGCCATTCGAGCGCTGGCTGTATTTCTTGGCAGAGCTGTCGCAGCTCGAGACCAAGCCCGAGCGCTTCATGAAAGAGGCCTGCGTCGGCCTCGCCCGCCTACCGTGGGTCTCCGGCGGCTTCTGGCACACGGCGGGCGAATCGGGCGATTTCGGCAAGGTTTCGAAGAATTCCGTCGAGTTCACCAACCAGGAAATCCACTTGCGGGTCTTCACCAGGTTGCCCCTGAGTCCCTCGCTCGTTTGGCACTTTCAGCTGCTCGGACAGCTTCTCGGGGAGTTCTATGTCGCCAAGCAGCGCGAGCAGAAACTCCAGCAGCAGACCTACGTGCAAGCCGTTCACGAGACCGGCGCGCGCATGACGCACGACGTGAAGAACCTGTTGCAGTCTCTCAACGTGCTGTGCGCGGCGGCGGAGCGCGATACCGCGCCCGATGCGGGCGGCGAATTGTCCTCGCTCATGCGCCGGCAGCTTCCCGCGATTACGCAGCGCCTGCAGCAGACGCTCGACAAGCTGCAAAAGCCCGATGCCAGCAACGGCCGTTTCATCAAGGCCGATACGTGGTGGGAGGGCTTGCAGCGCAGCTACGCCGGTCGCGGAGTCGAATTTTCCCGCGAAGGGTTGGGGGACGCCGTGATGCTGCCGAAGGAGCTCTTCGATTGCGCGGGCGACAACCTGCTCCAGAATGCGCTGCGAAAGCGCAGGCTCGATGAATCCGTCGCCGTACGCGCGACCTTCCGCTGCAACGACACCATCGAGTTTTCCGTGTGCGACAGTGGCGCTCCCGTGGCGGCGGAAGTGCTGCGGGGGCTTATGAGGGGGCCCGTACCTTCTGAGACCGGATTCGGCATCGGCCTGTACCAGACCAGCCGGCTCGCCGAGATCTCGGGATTCTCGCTGCAATTGCGAGAAAACGAAAGTGGACGGGTGTGCTTCAGCCTGCGGGGAGAAGTGCGCCGCGGCGCGCGCGGGCAGTAGACGTCACGCGGTGTTTCGCCGAGGTTTCTGGGAAACAGGCGGGCGATTGCTGATCAGGGCAGGCGGCCGGCCGCGACCATGCGGGCGATCAGCGCACTCGAGGAAATCATCACCACGATGTCGTCGAACTCGCAGGGAGGCGCCGCGTTTGCGAATCCGGGTGCAGGGTCGGCACAGCCCGTTGCTGCAGGCGCGTGGGTCCGGCTGTAGAAGGCCCAGCTCGCGTAGCCTCCAGAAGGCGTCGCGGTCGTATTGCCGTTGATGTTGGCGGCTTCGTCGTTACCCGCCGGTATCGGATTAAGTCGAGTGCCGTTCGTCTGCCACGCGCCGAAGCCGTTCTTGCCATGTGAAATGATTACTGCGGGCAAGGCCGCCCCCAACGGCACAGCTGTCGTCGTCGCCGCGCCTCGCGTCCAGACCGCGATGTCGCCCAACGAGCACAGGGCGAATGAAGAAAGTGCGGGAGCGGGCGAAAGCACGTAGGGCGATACAGCTGGAGGAGACGACGAGGGGCAAGTCGGATTCTGATCTGCAGGGCTCTGAGTGAAAGGCGCGACTTGCGAAGGAAAGGTCCCAGGAACAGCGTTCTGGCGCGATTGCCAGGTGTTTAGACTTATCGCGTCCGCAAACGCAGGCGCTACGCGATAGCTGAGCCTTCTCCCCCAAGCGTCAGTTTCAGCAACCCCAAGAGTTGTCCATGGCACTACTCCGAACACCGTGTAGCAGCGGTTGTTGGGGGGATTCCACTGCTCGGCGCCGGCACCAACTGACGTAGCCCAAGTCGTTGTGTCAACGGTCCCCGCGGGTGTCCCGCCGTTCGCCGGACACGGAAGCCGCCCGTTTGCTTGGGCAAATCCCAAGATGGCTTCCCTGATGGACTCGATGCTTCGCTGGGTATCGGCCACGTTGCGCACCTCTATCTGGGTGGAAAGCGGAATCAAAGCGCCGGCGAGCAGGAGGGCGATGATCGCCAAGGCCACTGCGAGCTCGACGAGCGAGAACCCCTTGCCTCTGCTCATCGCGCAGGGGTCAGGGGGAAAGAGAAAGGACCACGACCCGGTCGTTGATCGTAGTGGGGACGCCAGACCGGTGCTCGAAGATCAGGTCTGCCGGGGTGGAATTCTGTCCCTCGAGATAGTCCGCGGGGTTCGCTGAAGGACGCGTGCTGGTGTTCAGGGGCCGGCCGGCGAACATCAGGATCGCCTTCTTGTTGTTCGTTGGGGTGGCAAGATTGTTAACAGTCAGGCAGGCGGGCGCGGTGGGCACCGGAGGATTGCAGGCGCCGACGCCGTCGGGCGCATAGCCGGGTGATATCGCATAGTAAGTCTGGCGGTACCACTGGTTCAAAATGAACCAGGCTCCAGTTGGATTGACAGCAGGATCGCCGCTTATGATCGGCAAATAGGAAGGAGGCGCAGGGAGAGGAACGGTGATCGTGATCCTGTTGCCGGCGCCCTGTGCGTTCTGCAGTCGCCCGGTGTAAGTGAGTACACCTCCGGCGAGCTGCGCCACAATACTCACTGTGGGCGGGTTTTGCGAAGGCGGTGGTGTAATTGGGCCATCACTCCATTTGCCGAACGCGGTAGCAGGGAGCGGAAGGCCGACATGGTCGACCATCGTCAAACTCTCAGGAGCAGTTATCGGAGACGGGATATCGGCAAACGCCAGATTCGCATTGGTCAGGAAAACCTCCAGCTTGATGTCCGGGTGATCGTTGGAGCCGCCGCCGTAGTTGATGATGCACGTGGCTCTGAGGGGCGACGAACCGATCGTGCAGTTCGTCGGGTTGGGGGAGATAGTGTCTGGGGGAGAGTTTATCGTCCCATCGTAACGCCCCGTGCCCGACCCGACGATGCTCGTGACGGTGGCGCTCCCCCACGTGAAGATCGGAGTGTTCGACAAGGGCAGCAAACCGGTAATCTGGCTCGAAGCGCCCGTGTACGCCGATTGGGCGCGGTCTCGGGGATCGGGCGTCGCCTTCGGCTCCCGCCCGGGACCGGCCCCGCTGATGTCGAACGGCGCGGCAAACGGATAGCGGCTCCACTTGGTGAAGTAGTCCTGGATGAGCGGCCTAATGTCCCGCTCGACCCGCGCGGCAACGACAGGTTCGACCACCGCCATCAGGTCGGCTTGGGTGATGACGAGAAGGCGGTCGTTGGATGTATCTGTCGGCAATCCGGTTGAGGTGAATGTGAAATGGATGTTATCGCCCAAATTGACGTTTTCGAGATAGTTGGCGTAGTCGTTGTGTCCGGCGATGCGGTCCTGTAAAGGACCGCCGACTGCTCTAAGATCCAGTGCCGCTCCCGGTGCGAAAACGATGGCGACGACCTGAGTCGCGGGAGCCATTCCAGTAACGGTCAGTTGCCCCAGCGTGTCGCTGTTGATCATCGTACAGCCGCTCGGGGACGGCGGGTATACCGTACTTGTACACTGCAACTTGCGAAAATCGTGCGAGAGCGCGTACCAGAGACGCTCTCCGCTCGCGTCGCGCAGATCGTCGATTCCGAGCGTCTTGAACGGCAAGCGGCCGATCATGCTCCAGGCGTTGGAACCGAAGACACAGTTGGCGTCACCGTCATCGTCCTGGTCCGGACAGGGCAGTGCACCGGGCTGGAAATATGCAACGGGAGGCAAGGCGGGTAGGGCCTTGTACAACTGCCACTGCTCCGACGCCGCATAGGCGATCAGCGCCGCCTTCGCCTTCCTGAGCGCGCTCATGCTGCGATCCTCGCGCTCGTTGGAGATTCCGGCGCTGGTGAAGTTGAGGGCGCTGGCGATCAGGAAGGCGCTGATCAAAGCCGCCAGGGCGAGGAGCGCGATCAGCGCGAAGCCGCGCTGATCGGACACCGACTCTTTGATCCGCACCCCTGGCCTCACGGCTTGCGCTCGCGCTTTCCCGAAGGAGTCTCGATACTCCCGCCTGCGACGGGATCTCTGATCTCGCCGCGGATCTTGTCGAGCGTTTGCCCGATCTTTAGGCTCACAGAAGGCGCGCCCTCGCCGCCGGGCAGGGTCACTCTGGCCGGATCGAGCGGTTTCCTCGCGCTTTCCTGTGGAACCCCGTTGATCCAGGTCGTGCTCCTGCCCGAGGAGCGCGACACCTGGCCGTTGACCGTGACGGTGCTCTCGACGACGACCGCAGTCTCCTGGATATTGGCTTGGCGGCGACGGTCGAGATCCTGGCGTTGCTGCTCCGTAAAGAAGAGGCGCCCGAGAATTTCCTGAGCCGGGGCGGGGCCTGTCCAGAGTAACAGCAGGAATGCGACCGAAAATAGGCGCCTCGCAAATCCAATGCGATTCCGATTCCTTTTGATGGAGGGTATGTATCGCATAGAGCGGCTCAAGCGGGCTTGAGCCCCCTTACCGAGACCAGGTCGACCTGGCACTCGGCTCGCAGGCGAGGTTGAAGCGTCGTTGCGCCCGGCGCCGCCCCGCGCTCAATCCGGGTCACGGTGCAATTTCGCACGGACACGTGCGCCTTGATGCCTGCCTGCAGGTCCGCCAAGAAATTCAGGAGGTCTCCCTCATGCAGCAGCAGCATGTCGAGTTTCAACCTGCTCACCACGAAATCGGCCGCGCTGGTTGCGACCAGCCCCGGATAATCGAGCGGCCTTTGAGCTTCGAAGTTATACCTGATCTCGAAGAGCTTGCGATCGTTCTTGATCCTCGCGATCGATTCGATCCAGTCGAGCCGGCTCTGCTCGCCGACGACGCCGCGCTGGCGCATCTGCTCGTAGTACACGAGGTCATCGCGGATCTCGCGCTCTTCCTCCGCGACTCTCAAGACGCGCTCCTGGGCCGCCACGCGGGTCAGTCGCGTCGCGTCCCGCGCCGCTCTCGCCTCGTCCAGGTAGTATCCGCTGGCGAGCAGGCTGGCTGCCGCTAGCACGAGCAGCACGATCGCCACGGCGAGCGGCATGCGCAGGCGCTTGAGGTCGTCGCGGGTCACGTTCATGTGCCGCGCCGCTTGACTACTACCACCGAGAACTGCGGCACTTCCTCCCTCCTCGCCGCCCCGATATCGCCGGCGAGGCTCTTTTCCGCGTTGATGTCGAACGGCAGTTGCGTGCGCGTCACCTCGGTGCCGGGCCGCCTGCGCAGCGCGTCGGTAAATTGGTTCACCAGCGCGGTCACGGCGCGGAAGTCCGAGGCCTGCTGCACGACGAGCTTGCCCGCAATCTCGGCGGTTTGGGTCTGAAACTCGGCGCCCGCGGCCTGCGCCTGTGCTGTCGCCGGGGCGGAAGGCGCCCTTGGCGCCTCGCGGCCGACTGCCGATTTCGCTCCGGTGCCGAACTCCCAATCGATTCTGTCGATTTCGATCTGGGGCAGGGCCGTGACCGCTTCGCTGATCTCGATGAACATCCTGCCGGGGGAAGCGCTTTGCCGCAGGAGCGCCCGGTAGTTCTTGACGACGGTTTTCAGAGTGTCGCTGGAGATCGGCGTCTTGGGGAAACGCGTCTGCAGTCGAGCGTATTCCTCGGACGCGCGCGCTTCCTGCACGCGGTCATTCTGGGCCTGCTCGCTGACCTGATGGATATCAAGAAGTCTCACCGCCGAAAGGAGCAGGCAAAAGGCGAACGTCGCTGCTCCTGTGGCGAGCAGGGCCACGCGCGCGCGCCACAGATGATAGAAGCGCCGCAGGCGCTCGTCGGCATACTGTTCGCCCGATGGGTACGCGGCGAGCACGTGGAGAAACAGTCCTTCGGCGAGCGTCTCGGCGGGCGCCGATTTGAGGCCCAGGCTGCTGGCCACCATGTCGAGGTCGTGAACATGGAACTGCAGCCTGGCGGAATCGACGCAGGCCGCGTCGTAGAGCGCCTTGTGCTCACTCGGCGCAAGCACCAGCACGTCGAGCGCAGGCGCCTCGCGCGGCAGGATGCGGCTGTTGACGAGATACTGCTGGATCCGCAGCGACTCGGCGGCGCAATCCTGAGCGATCACGCGGGGGTCGGAGAAGTCCACGCGGCCGAGGCGCGAGAAGCGGATTCGCCCGTTTTCGATGTAGCTCTGCCGCAGTCCCGCCTGCTGCCGGCCCACGATCAGGTATCGCCCGCCCTTGAAACCGAGACGCTTTCCGGTCTGAGCCGCGATGAGGGCCACTGAGAATACGCCTACCACGCAGGCATCGTTCGAGCGCAAAGCCTCGAGCCAGGGCTGAAACAGCTGCGTATTGGTAAACGACATGTAGAGAATGCGTTCCTCGCGCCGGCCCGCGTGGGTCTCCGACCCGAGCGAAAGCGGGAGGGCGAGCGACGCGTCGCGGTAACGCTGCGCGAGCTTGCGCGCAAGCAGCGCGCGCCGGTCCGCGCCGCGCACGTAAGGAATGTTCTCCTGGAAGAAGTCTTCCTCGACCATGTCGGCGAGCACGTAGAAAAGGCTTCCCGGGGCGCCGGCCACGTATCTGGAGAATTCGGCGACACCTTTCTCGCTCATGTCGAAAACGCCTTCCTTGTGCAGCTCGCCCTTTGCCCACAGATAGGCGGTGACTCTCTGGGAAGTGAAGTAGCAGAGACGTTTGCTCGGCACGGCCTCTATACCTTGATCTTGCTGATGACGTCGTAGATCGGCCCGAGAACGGAGAGCATGACCCAGCCGAGGATGGCGCCCAGTAGCACCGTCAGCGCCGGCTCGATGATCACTTGAATCTTACCGATCGATTCGCGCACTTCGCGGTTGTAGAAATAGGACACGTTGAGCAGCGCCTTGTCGAGCGCGCCGGTCGACTCGCCCACCCGGAGCATTCTCACGACAAGCGGCGGGAAAAGGCCCACCTCCTGAAACGCCGCGGTGACGTTCTTGCCCTCGCCGATCTGCTGTCCCGCAAGCCTCAGGCCCTCCTGGATGACCATGTTGCCGGTGATTTCCTCCGAGCTGCGGATCGCATCCAGGATGGTGATCCCCGAGGAGTACATGAGAGCGAAAATGCTGGCGAAACGCGACAGGATGATTTTGCGCAGGATCTCGCCCGCCACCGGGAGAGCGAGCTTGAAGCGATCGAGCTGGTAACGCACCAAGGGGTTGGCCCGAGCCGCCAGCTTGACGCCGACGAACAGGATCGCAGGGGCGGCCAGGAGAGCCCACCAGTAGCCCACGAAAAACGCCGAGACCTCGATCAGGACGCGCGTCTGCAAAGGGATCTGCTGCCCCATGTTCCTGATGAAGGCGACCATCTGCGGCACGAGGTAGATCATCAGGAAGAAAGTCACCAGTATCACGATCGAACCGACGAACGCCGGGTAGAGGACGAGCTTCTTCATGTGCTCCGCCAGCTCGTCTTCCCATTTCAGGTTCTCGACGAGGCTTTTCAGCACCTCGGCGAGCTTTCCAGTGTCCTCACCTGCGCGGATCAGACTCGTAAAGACGGGGTTGAAAATCTGCGGATACTGGGCGAGGCTCTGCGACAGCCGCAGGCCGCCCTGGATACTCTCGATGACTCCCGACATTACTTCGCGAAATCGGGCATTTTCGATGCTGTCGCGCAGGTCGATCAGCGATTCGACGAGCGGCACCCCGGCCGCGATGAGCTGCTCCATGTGGAAGCAGAAGTTGATGAGCTCCGCGCGCTTGATTTCGCCGGAGCGAAGAAGGCTCCCGCCGTGACGGGTGGGCCCGCCCCGCACTAGGTCGAGCCCCATGCGCTTCAAGCGCAGCTCGAGGTCGACCAGATTGATCGCTTCGATCTGGCCGAGCATCGTCTTTCCCCGGGTATCTATGGCCTTGTAGGCAAAGAGTGCCATGTTTGATTCCGTCGTCTGCGTCCTGCGCCGGCCGTGCCTACATCCGGTCGGTGAGGTCGACCACGCGCATCAGCTCGTCGAGCGCGGTCGATCCGTCGAGGACGCGGCGAACGCCGTCGTCGGCCAGCGTGCGAAAGCCCCTCGTCAAGGCTGACTTCTGCAATTCCCGGCCGGTGGCACGGTGGGCGATCAACTCGTCGAGCTCACCGTCCATCTTCAGGATCTCGATGATGGCCATGCGACCCCGATAGCCCTGATAGTCGCATTGGTCGCAGCCGACGGCCCGGTACAGCGTCGGCGGACGATCGGCCGACGCTCCTACCATGCTGCACTCGCCAGCGCTCGCCTGGTGAGCCTGCTTGCAGTGCTTGCACAATCTGCGAACCAGGCGCTGCGCGACGATGCCTATGATATTGCCGGCGAGGACGTCCGGGACGATGCCGATGTCGAGAAGCCGGGGAATCGCGCCGGCGGCCGAATTGGTGTGGAGGGTCGAATAGACCTGGTGTCCCGTCATCGCCGCGCGGAACGCCATGGTGGCCGTGTCTTCGTCGCGAATCTCGCCGACCAGGATCACATCGGGGTCCTGGCGCATGAGCGAGCGGATGCCGTTGCCGAAATCCATCTTGGCGGCTTCGTTGATCGAGGTCTGCCGGATCAGAGTCATGGGATATTCGACCGGATCCTCCAGCGTCATGATGTTGAGGCCGTCGTTGTTGATGTGATTGAGCACCGAGTAGAGCGTCGTCGTCTTGCCGCTGCCTGTGGGGCCGGTGACCAGGATGATTCCTTCGGGTCGCGCGATCATTTTCTTGAGAAGCTGAAGCTGACCCGCTTCGAGCCCCAAGCCGTCGAGCGGAACGATCCCTTTCTGCCGGTCGAGAATTCGCAGGACGATGTTCTCGCCGTGCGTGGTCGCTTGCGATGAGACGCGGAAATCGACCGCGCGGCCCGTGAGCATCAGCGAGATACGCCCATCCTGCGGGGCGCGTGTTTCGGCGATGTTCATTTTCGACATCACTTTGATGCGCACCGCCATGGCGGGCCAGTACGTCTTGTGGAGGGATCTTATCTGACGCAGCACCCCATCGATGCGATAGCGGATGCGCAGGAAACTCTGCTCCGGCTCGAAGTGAATATCGGAGGAGCCTCGCTCGACAGAGTCCGCGAGGAGCGCCGAAATGAGGCGCACAACCGGCTGCGAATAAGCATCGCCGGACGCCTGCAAGCTCTGGTAATCGATCTCGCCAGTCTCGATCTCGTGCAGGATGCCGTCGATCGAAAAATCGTGGCCGTAGTACTGGTCGATAGCCCGGCCGATTTCGCCTTCGCCCGCGAGCCGCATCTCCAACGCGAACTCCCCGCGCAGCTGCGCACGCACCTGGTCCAGCGCCACGATGTTGTTCGTGTCGGCAATCGCGATGATGAGCTTGCGTGCCTCGCGGTCGAGCGCGACCGGGAAGATGGTGTGTCGCTTGGAGAATTCGCGCGGCACGAGCTTCAGCGCCATCGAGTCGACAACGATCTGCGTGAGGTCCACGCTCTGCAGGCCGAGCTTTTCGGACAAGGCGTCGCGCAACGTCGCCTCGGACACGAAGCCCAGATTTACGAGGAGCTTTCCGACGGGTTGATGGGTCTTGAGCTGCTCGAGCAGCGCGATCCGCAGCTGATCTTCGGTGAGGATCCCCTGCGATATCAAAATCTGCCCGATATGGCGCTTGGCCTGCGGGGAGACCGCTTGGGCGCTGAGGCGCGGGGAATTCATCGAGAGCGCTATTTGCTCAGCTCCTGCACGCGCAGCCGCGCGCGGGCGGGGTCGAAGCTCGCCGCGCGCTTGTCGGTCAGGGCGAGCGCGCGCTGGTAAAACTCGAGCGCCAGCTTTCCCTGGTGCAGCTGATCGAGACTGACGGCGAGATTGAAGGCGTAGTCGGCGTTTTCCGGATCGACCGAGTGGGCTTTGAAGTACGCCGCCTGGGCTTCGCTCCAGCGTGACTGCTGCGCATACTGGTTGCCGAGGGAGAAGTGCAGAAGCGCGGACTCGGGCAGGCTTGCGATGAGGGTCTTCAAGCGACTCTCGGAGGCCACCGGGTCTAGCTGCCCGCGCAGCGAGATGAGGCTCGCCACTGCGTGGCTGTCGCGCGGGTCGATCTCGAGCAGCCTGAGATAACGCGCTTCGGCCGAGCCGAGCTGGCCACTGCGCACGTCGATGGCCGCGAGGCCGAGCAGCGCGTCGCGGTTGGTCGGCTCGCGCGCGAGCGCCCGCTGGTAGCCGTCCCGGGCGGCGGCGAGGTCGTTCCTCTGGAACGCCTGATAGGCCTGCTCGACCAGCGGATCGACGGCGAGCGAGGGGGCGTTGATCGCGATCGGCGCGACCAATCCGGCCGGAGCAGGGGGGAGTTCGGGTTTTAACGCCGAAGGCCCCGAGGCGAGCACTCCCGAGGCCTGTGGGGACCTCGGACGCGGGCGCACCGGCTGTATCGGGGGAATCACCGGAACGACGGCGCGCGCTGGCGCGGCCTGCGGCGCTGGCGCAGGGGCTGCTGCGACGGGTGGCGGGGAGGGGGCTGCCGCTGGGGTGGACGCGGTTACGGATTGAGCGGGCGTCGCGACCGGGCGGGCCTGCATTTCCACCGGGGGGACACTGTACCTCGGCCGCATTTGCCACCAAACGTACCCAGCGTAGCCCAATCCGACCACGACGAGTGCGCCCAGAGTGAGATAAAACGGCCGACGCGGGTTGTAGTCCATCTCCTTCACCTGAAAAAGCTGTTGAGCCTGGGCGCGCTCACCCGTGCGTGCGAATTCGCTCGTCGAAGGGATCGGCTGCGCCGCGGGCTCGAACGTCTCCTGTTCCTGCAGCGAAAATTCGGACCTTGCCGCGGCCGTTTCCGCGGCCTTCGTTTCCGAGGAGGGCAAATCGTCGGTGAGGATCTCCAGCGGCTGCGAGATGTCGGGCAGTTTCTCCCGGGTCATCACGGGCTTGGGCTCCGGAGAGGGCGCCTCCGCCTTGGCGACCTGCTTGGCGAGCTCGGCTTTTTTAAGCGCTTCGAGGAGCAGGCTCATCTTGGAAACTCGGGCAATCCGGCCTTACCAGGGTTGGGCCGCGAAATGAAGTCCTCACCGGGAATCATCGAGCGGAACGAGCGGAAGTCGCCGTCGATGCTCGCATCCTTTACCACGATGGGGCGCAGGAAGACGACCAGCTCGGTCTTGGTGTTGTTCCGGTTGCGCGAGCTGAAAAGCGAGCCGATGAACGGAATGGCGTTGATGATCGGAATCGTGTCCTCGACGTCGTTGATCGAGTCCTCGATCAATCCGCCCAGCACGGCGATCTGGCCGCTGTTGATCTTGATCAGCGACTCCATCTCCCGCATGCGCAACTGCGGCACCTGGTTGGGAATGCCTGGGGGCAGCAATGGATTAGGGTCGTTCACGAACTTGACGAAGCGCGTGGTGGAAGGTTTCACGTTGAGCAGGATCGTGTCGTTGTCGCTGATCTGTGGAGTCACATTCATCACGAAACCGACCGGTACCGTGACTGCCGTCGTGGTGACTGCCGTCAGAAGTTGCGAGTTGAGCCCTCCCGTCGTCGTTTGACTTGACTGAACGTTGAAATAGACGAGGTTGTCGACGACTCGAAGCAGTGCGGTCTGGTTGTTGAGCACCGAGAGCTTCGGGCTCGAAAGCACCCGCACATTGCCGAAGGACTCGAGCAACTGGAGGACGCCGGCGATGTTCGTTCTGGAGGCCGCGAGCGTGAGTAGATTCGGGAACGCGGGGACACTCGGAAGAGCCCCTGGAGGCGTCACGGTAATGCCGGGCGTAACGGGGGGTGTGGTCGTAACGTTGCCCGAGGAAATTTGGTTGCCTGAGATACTTGTAAGCCCCCGCGTGCGCAGAACCGACC
Organism: Betaproteobacteria bacterium; assembly: GCA_005882235.1. Lineage (GTDB taxonomy): Bacteria > Pseudomonadota > Gammaproteobacteria > Burkholderiales > SG8-39 > VBDM01. The sequence goes on along the minus strand of VBCT01000035.1, from coordinate 15,183 downwards.
AATCGATCCCCTGTTGGTACTGGTTGTTCAACTGCACTTCGGCGATCGTCGCTTCGATCAGCACCTGGCGTTTTACGTTCGCCAGTACCTGGTCGAGAAATTCCTGGATTTTTTCATGCTGCCGCGAGGTCGCGCGCACGATGACGAGGCCCGCTTCGGCGTTGACGATCACCGATGCCGCTTCCCGAAAGCTGACGTTGGGCGCGGTCGGCGCTGGGGGAGCGGTTCCGGGCGCGCCCGTTAGCGCCTGAACAAGGGTCGGCTGGGGGGCGCCAGCGGGCAAGACCTTGTCGGTCTCGTGCAGGATGTCCTTGATGTTCTTTTCGAGCGTGGCCCAGAACTTGTTCTCGGAAGTATTGCGCACCGTGGTGCTTGAGGTGTTGCCGCCCGTCCCGCCTGCGGCCCCTCCCCCTCCCCCGCCCGCGGTCCCGCCGCCGGTCCCGATTTGCGAAGAAACGCCGACAGTACCGGAGGAGGTGCGCTCCATGTTGACGTAGTCGATCCGGTAAGTGTGCAGGTACGGAGAATCCGGCATGACGATCAGGTTCGGGCCGTCGAGTTCCCAGCGCATGTCGACCTGCTTGGAAATGCGCGTCAGGAGCTGTGGCAAGGTCTGCTCGATCGCATTGAGCGTGACCGCCCCGGTGATTCCCGGGTGAATGTCTATGTTCAGCTTGGCGTCGCGGGCGAGGGCGAAGAGCAGCTCCTGCGCCCTGACCCCGTTGACCACCACGCTGTAGGTCTCCGGTCGCGAAGTCGGCTTGGGTTTGGGCAGCAGCGTGGAGATTTGTATGGGGGCGGGTACGGATCCGGTAGGAGCCGGCTCCTCGGCTCTAAGGTGGGTGTCCGATGGCTGGATCGGCGCATGGGCGCACGCGCCCAGCACGAGCACAGAACACGCCAGCGAAATGCGTCGCAAGGTCGCCTCCGATTCCCGCTCCACCTTTGCCCGGGTAGAAATTTCCCGGACCAGTATAACAGTACCACGTAACAAACTGATTTAACAAATCAAAAGAACTGCGATGCGCCTATTTCACGGGTTGATCCGGGCCCCGCTGTCACTGGCGATTCTGGCTGCGCATTCTTTCCACGCTCCGATAATACGGATGGTACGCGGAAATCGGCGGCGGCAGCCCCTTGATGGCGGCCAGCGCTTGCTCCGGACTCGCGTAGGATCCGTAGGCAACACGGTAGTGTCGCTGGCCGTTGATCTTCACGCTGTAGACGAGAAGCTCACCGACCGGCAACTCCTTCGATACTCGAAGCAAGAAGTCTTCCAGGAGCCCTAGTTCTTTCGAATTGACAATAGCCAACTGGATTGCGTAGCGATCTCCGGGCGTGCTCCGGAGCCACTCCTGGGTCGCGGTAAAGCGCCCTCGGGCGAGTTCCCCGCGCTCGGGAGGGAGCGGCTGCGCGAGCGTCGAGGTTTCCGCACTTGGTTTGAGCGCCGACGCGTCCGCGCTCGCGGAGAGGGACAAGCCCGAAACGAGGGGCATCGCCGCTTTCGCGGGTTGGGCAGGCGTTTCCGCGGCGGTGCTCGCTGCGGCTGGCGGGGGGCCGGACGCAATGTTGGGCGGACCTGCGGAAAGGAGCATGTGTGTTCCCCATCCGAGCACAACGCCTGCGGCGAGGGCAGCCGCGCCGATCCAGATCCTTTGCGTGCCGGTCCGCGCTCGATAAAACTCGGTGTCGCGCACGGCCCTTTTCGCCTCAACCTGGGTGACGGCATGGGTGCCGGCTGCGAAGGCTGCAAGCAGGGACTTGTCCGAGAGGATGTTGACCCGGCGCGTCAGCCCTTGGGACGCATTCGCGATGAGCTTGATCGCTCCCGGATTGAAAACCTTGGGACCACGGTAGCCCGCAGCGCGCATGCGAAAGTCGATGTAGTTCTCGATGTCGCTGCGCACCAGGGGCTCCAGTTGGAAGCTTTGCGTGATGCGCTCCCTCAGCTGCCGCATGCCGGCCGTGTCGAGGTGCTCGTCGAGCTCGGACTGCCCGAAGAGCACGATCTGCAGCAGCTTGTGGCGGTTCGATTCGAGATTCGACAGGAGCCGGATCTCCTCGAGGGTTTCGTCGGGCATCGCGTGCGCTTCGTCGATGAGCACCACCACCCGGCGGCCCTCGCCGAAGAGCCGGATGAGATGCTCCTGTAGGGCCCGAAGAATGCGCGTCGTTTGCCCTTTTTCCAGTTGGAGCTTCAGTTCGTCGCCGATTGCGAATAGGATTTCGTCGCGCGACAGCGACGGATTGGCGAGATAGATGGTCTCGACCGTGGCGGGCAACCGCTCCATCAGCACGCGGCACAGCATCGTCTTGCCGCTGCCGACCTCGCCCGAGACCTTGACGATGCCCTCGTCGTGAGTAATGGCGTAGAGCAGCGCTTCGAGCGTCGCCCCGCGGTTGGCACCCTGAAAGAAGAAATCGGTGTCGGGGGTGATGCGAAAGGGAGGCTCTTTCAACCCGAAATGGTCTAGATACATTCGAGTCCCCTCCCCGAGCGGGCCGCTGGCCCTATTGCTGCTTTTGCGCCGATTCCATGCGGGAGTACAGCGTCGTGCGGTTGATGCCGAGCATCTTCGCCGCCTGACTGACGTTGCCTCGCGTGAGCTTCATCGCGGCCTCGATGTACCCCTGTTCCCAGGCCTTGAGCATCTGGTCGAGATTGAAGCTGCGCTCGCGCTGAAGATGGCGTTGCGCCTGCTCGATGAGCGTTCCCGGATCCGACGGCAATCCGGGTCCTCCGTCGACCTGCGCTTCCAAGTCGAATTCGGGCTCGAGGTCCGCAATCGCGAGTTTCTGCCCAGCGTACTTCGTGGTGAGCCTGATGACGACGTTGCGCAGCTCGCGCACGTTGCCGGGAAAGTGATAGTCGCGCCAGGCTTTTTGCGCCGAATCGTCCAGCGCGAACGGCGCGAGCTTCGCCTGCTCCGCGTAGAATTTACGGTAGTGCTCGAGCAGCAGCGTGCGGTCGTCGTCCATCTCGCGCAGCGACGGCACTTCGATCGTGAAAACCGACAACCGGTGATACAGGTCCGCGCGGAAGTTGCCTTTCCTGACTTCCTGGCGCAGGTCGCGATTGGTGGCGGCGATCACCCGGGAACGGGAGAAACGCTGCTGCGTCTCGCCGACGCGCTGGAACTCGCCGTTCTCGAGCACGCGCAGGAGCTTCGCTTGCAGCTCCAGGGGCAGCTCGCCGATCTCATCTAGAAACAGCGTTCCGTCGCTCGCATCTTCGAAATAGCCTGATTTGTTCTGCGTCGCGCCGGTGAATGCGCCCTTGGTGTAGCCGAACAGCGTAGGCTCGACCAGGGTCGGTGCGATCGCCGCGCAATTGAGAGCAAACCATGGCTTCACGCGCCTCCAAGATAGGCGATGAAGAAGGTTCGCCACGACTTCCTTTCCGGTGCCGGATTCGCCCTCGATGAGCGCTGGAAAGGGCGAGTCGGCGTATTGGCTGATTTGACTCTTCAGTTTCTGCAGCGCGGGGCTTTTGCCGACCAGGGGGTCGGCCTCGGCGATCCGTCCCCCCGAAATTTCTGCCGCGCGAAACTGGAGAGCGTGAAGCAGGATCTTCTTGAGATTCTCCGGATCGCAGGGCTTGGCGACGAACTCGGCGGCGCCGAGCGTGCGCGCGTGCCTTGCGTTGGCAGCGTCGTTCTGGCCCGATAGCACCAGGATCTTCATGGTCGGAGAATGCGCGAGCAAGTCGCTGATCAGCTGGAAGCCCTCGTCGGGCCGGTGGGGCAGGGGGGGTAGGCCGAGATCGACCAGCGCGAGCTGCGGAGCCTCGTCGAGCTGCCTCAGTAGACTCACGGCATGGTGGCGCGAATCGCTCACCATGACCTCGAAATCCTTTCCGAGGGCGTAGGACAGGGTCTCGGTAATGAGCGGATCGTCGTCGACGATCAAGAGGCTCGGATGGGGATCTTCAGGCATGGGCTTCGATGCATTTCAGGAAGGCGCCCTCGAGCGACGTTTCCCCGTAGCGCTCGCACAATCCGCGGGGCGCGCCGGCGTAGGCCATCGTCCCCCCGTGCAGAACGGTGACGCGGTCGCAAACCTCCTCGATGTCGGCCAGCGAATGCGAGGTGAAGAGCAGCGTTCGCCCCTCAGACTTGAGGTTCAGGAGCAGGTCCTTGGCGCGGTCGCGCGCCTTGGGATCCAGGCCGCTCATCGGTTCGTCGAGAACGTACAAATCGCGTTGCGAGAGAAAGCAGGCGGCAAGTCCCAGTTTCTGGGTCGTGCCTTTCGAATAGGCGCGGACGGGCTTGTCGAGGGCAGCGATCTCCAGATCGAGTGCAGCGAACATCGCACGAACGCGCTCCTCCTCGTATCGGCATCCGAACAGTCGCAGCATCATCGCTATGAACTCGCGACCGGTCAGAAAATACGGGGCAGTAAACCGCTCGGGCAGGAACGCAAGACGGGCGCGGGCCTGCGGGCGGCGGTGCGCGGTACCGTGGATCTCGATCGAACCTGAATCGAGGTCGCAGAAGTCGAGCAGGCACTTGATCAAGGTCGTTTTGCCGGCGCCGTTCACACCCGCGAGGCCGACGCACTCGCCCGAGCGGACATCGAGATCGATCCCGCGCAGCACTTCGGCGCGACCAAAGCTCTTGCTCACTGCGAGGAATCGAACCGACGGCTCGGGCATCAGGCAGCCCTTCGTGGGGAGGCGTCGATGATAGCGCAAAGACGGCGCTCTTTCACGGCGGAACTCCGGCTGCCGCGTGCGATCGCTCGAATGTGGTTCAAGTATGTTGTGGCGCGCTTTTCTAGGCTAGAATTCGCCCTTCGCGTATTCCGAGCAGGACGCCGTGGCGACAAGCAATCTGGTCGAGGTCCAGGACGTCACGTTCAGCTACGACGAGCGCCGGGTTCTTAAAGACATCAACCTCGTCGTTCCCCGAGGCAAGGTGGTGGCCATCATGGGTTTGTCCGGCTGCGGGAAAACGACGCTTCTTCGTCTGATCGGCGGAGCGCTTTTCCCCGACCGCGGCGAAGTTCGCGTCGCCGGCCGCGTGGTCAACAAGCTCCGCGACGCGGAGCTTTTCGCCCTGCGGCGCAGGATGGGCATGCTGTTCCAGTTCGGAGCCCTGTTTACCGATATGTCCTCGTTCGAAAACGTGGCGTTCCAGATGCGCGAGCACACCAACCTGCCCGAGTCGATTATTCGCGACCTCGCGCTCATGAAGCTGCAGGCGGTGGGATTGCGCGGGGCGGCGGATCTCTTGCCCTCGGAACTCTCAGGCGGCATGGCGCGTCGCGTGGCGCTCGCACGCTCGATTGCGCTCGACCCGATGCTCATGATGTACGACGAACCTTTCACAGGGCTTGACCCGATTTCACTCGGAGTCATCGGACAGTTGATCCGGCGGCTCAACGATTCGCTCGGCGCGACTTCGATCGTAGTGACCCACGACGTAGCCGAGGCGCTCGAATTGGTCGATTACGTCTACTACATGTCCGCGGGAAAGGTCGAATTTCAAGGCACCCCCGACCAGGTACGTGCGGCGGGACTTTCGTCGCTTCGCCAGTTCGTCTACGGCGAACCCGATGGGCCGGTCCCGTTCCATTATCCGGCGCCGGACTATCGGCAGGATCTGCTCGCGCAATGACAGGGCGGATCGCGGAGCTCCTGCGCGCGCTCGGCGCGCGCATTGTGAACAACTGGATCTGGCGTCTCGGGTTCGCGTGCCGATTCCTGTGGTTCACGCTCAGGGAGTCGGGGGCGAGCTTTCGGCGCTTCCACCTTACCATTCGTGAAATTTATTTCACCGGTGTGCTGTCGCTCATCATCATTCTCGTGTCGGGGCTGTTCGTCGGCATGGTCCTGGGTCTGCAGGGTTACGACACGCTGGTGCGGTACGGTTCCTCCGAGGCGCTCGGGGTGCTCGTAAGCCTTTCTCTGGTTCGCGAGCTAGGCCCTGTCGTCGCAGGACTGCTCTTTGCCAGCCGCGCCGGGAGCGCGATCACCGCGGAGATCGGCCTGATGAAGGCGACCGAGCAGCTCTCCGCGATGGAGATGATGGCCGTCGACCCCATCGCTCGCGTGGTCGCGCCCCGCTTTTGGGCCGGTGTGATTTCCATGCCCCTTCTCGCCGCGCTATTTTCCGCGATGGGGGTGTTCGGCGGTTACCTCGTTGGCGTGCGGCTGATCGGCGTCGATGAAGGCTCATTCTGGTCGCAGATGCAGGCGGCCGTGGATTTTCGCGAGGACGTCTTGAACGGCGTGATCAAGAGCCTGGTTTTCGGCGTGGCAGTGACCTGGATAGCCGTTTATGAAGGGTACGATGCGCCGCCGACCGCCGAAGGCGTGTCGGGCGCGACTACGCGCACGGTGGTCACTTCGTCGCTCGCGATCCTCGCGCTCGACTTTGTACTCACGGCACTGATGTTCAGAGGACACTAAGTCATGATGACGCGCAAAGAATTGGACCTGTGGGTCGGGATTTTCGCGGTGATCGGCATCGGCGCGATGCTGTTCCTGTCGCTGAAGGTGGCGAACCTCGCTTCTTTTTCGGCAGCAGATTCGTATCAGATCACCGCCAAGTTCGACAACATCGGGGGGCTGAAGGTCCGCGCGCCGGTGAAAAGCGCGGGTGTCGTCGTCGGCCGGGTCGGCGAGATCCGTTTCGACAACGAGAGCTTCGAGGCCGTGGTGGCGCTGAATATCGACGGCCGCTATCAGTTTCCAAAGGACAGCTCCGCGAAGATCCTGACTTCGGGCCTGCTGGGCGAGCAGTACATCGGCCTTACGGCCGGCGGCGATTCGGTCAGCCTGAAAGGCGGCGATACCTTGAAACTCACGCAATCTGCGGTGGTGCTCGAAAATCTCATCGGTCAGTTCCTGTACAATAAAGCCGCCGAGGGGACGGAAAAAAAGTAAGGATTGAAAGAAAGAAAGCCGACCGCGTGGCAGAGGTGAAGAGCTTGTGCGCGGCGCTGCTCCTCGCCGGGACGCTGGGGGGCTGCGCCACTTCGGGAGGCAATCCGGCGGACCCTCTCGAGCCGCTCAACCGGGTGGTGTTCAGCTTCAACGATGCCGCGGACAAGGCGGTGATCAAGCCGGTGGCGAGGGCCTACCGCGCTGTGCTGCCGGGGATTGTCCGCACAGGTGTTTCCAATTTCTTTTCCAACCTCGAGGACATCTGGATTTCGGTGAACGACGTGCTGCAAGGTAAATTTCAGGACGGGATAGATGACTTCGGCAGGGTTCTCTTCAATTCGACATTCGGCATCGCCGGCATTTTCGACTTCGCCTCCGAGCTGGGATTCCAAAAGCACAACGAAGATTTCGGGCAGACCTTGGGCTCCTGGGGCGTCGGCAGCGGCGCGTACCTGGTTCTGCCGATCCTCGGTGCCTCCACGATCCGCGACGGTTTCGGTTTGCTGGTCGATATCCAGGCCGACCTCGTTTTTCAGATCGACGGTGTTCCCGTGCATACCTCCCTCTACGGTACGCGCGCGATCGCCAATCGCGCCAACCTCCTCGATGCCTCGAGCGTTATTGAACAGGCGGCGCTCGACAAATACGCCTTCGTGCGCGATGCCTGGCTGCAGCGCCGACGCAATCTCGTCCACGACGGTGACCCACCGCGGGAGCGCGAGGAACCCGATGATGAACCCACCAAGTGACCAGAGTCCTATCGCCATGAAAATCTCTTCCTGCTTGCTCTTTGCATTGCTGATTCCCGTCGCGCAAGCCCAGCAGCCCGCGCCCGACGTCCTCGTGAAATCAATCAGCGAGGAGGTCGTCGCCATCCTCAAGAAGGACAAGGACATTCAGGCGGGAGACTCGAAAAAGGTCGTCGATCTGATCGAGACCAAGGTCGTGCCGCATTTCGACTTCATCCGGATGACCCGGATCGCCATGGCGCGCAACTGGCGGCTCGCCTCGCCGGAGCAGCAAAAGGTTCTCGCCGGCGAATTCAAGACGCTGCTGGTTCGGACCTATTCGACGGCGATCTCCAATTACCGCGACCAGCAGATCGATTACAAGCCCCTGCGCGCCAAGCCCGAGGATACCGAGGTCACCGTGAGATCCGAAGTGAAGCCATCGGGGTCATCCCAGCCCGTTTCCATCGACTACGAGATGGAAAAAACTCCCGACGGGTGGAAGGTCTACGACGTCAAGGTCGGAGGGGTGAGCTTGGTTACGACCTACCGCGACACCTTCGCCGGCGAGGTTCGCGAGCACGGCGTGGACGGTCTGATCAAATCGCTCGCTGCGAAAAACCGCCAGCCAGAGCGCTCGAAAGCAGGCAAAGCGTGATCCGACGCGAGGGCGACTCGCTCATCCTCGAAGGCCCGGTGACGCTTGATACCGTACCGGGGCTGGTCGGGCTAGCGGAAGAACATCTGCGGCAGGGCGCGCGCGTGGTTGATTTTCGCAACGTGACCGAAGTCGATTCCGCCGCGGTGGCCCTTGCCCTGGAGTGGCTGCGTCGGGCCGCACAAACGAGGAGCGGACTGCGCCTCGCCAACTTGCCTGCTGCGATGCAGAATCTCGCCAAGCTCTACGGAGTCTCCGAGCTGCTTCAGTCGGCTTCCACCTGATCTTTCGCGCGGGCGACCCACCGGCATGCCTGCCGCGATCGAAGTCCGCGACGTCCACAAGCGCTTCGGCGAGTTGCAAGCGCTCTCCGGCATCGATCTCGAGAGGCACTAGCATGGTGACGCCGGAGCAGGTTCAAAGCTACATCGAGAAAGGGCTGCGGTGCGGTGAGGTGCGCGTCGTGGGCGACGGAGAGCACTTCGAGGTGCTCATCGTGAGCGAAGCGTTCCGCGGCAAGAGCCGGGTCCAGCGGCATCGGCTCGTGTACGCTGCGCTCGGCGAGCGCATGCGGGAGGAGATTCACGCCCTGTCGATGCATACGCTGACCCCCGAAGAAGCGGCGGATGGATAAGCTCATCATCCAGGGAGGCGTTTCGCTCTCGGGTGAGATCCGGGTTTCGGGCGCGAAGAATGCGGCGCTCCCGCTTATGTGCGCCGCGTTGCTGACCAGCGAGCAGCTCACGCTTTCCAACGTGCCGCACCTGAGGGACGTGAGCACCATGCTCCGGCTGCTCGCGCAAATGGGGGTGGAAGTCTCGCTCGACGACCGGCTGGGTTTGTCCCTGAGGGCGGAGCGTCTGTCCGATCCGCTCGCCCCTTACGACCTGGTGAAGACCATGCGCGCTTCGATCCTGGTTCTCGGGCCGCTCCTCGCGCGCTGCGGCGAGGCTCGAGTGTCGCTCCCTGGTGGATGTGCCATCGGGACGCGCCCGGTGGACTTGCACGTCAAGGGGCTCGCGGCACTCGGCGCCGAAATATCGGTCGAGCAGGGTTACATCTCGGCGAAGGCAAAGCGGCTGAAAGCGGCCCGCATCCTGATGGATCTGGTGACGGTCACGGGGACCGAGAACCTCATGATGGCGGCCTGCCTTGCCGAGGGTACGACCACGCTCGAGAATGCCGCGCGCGAACCCGAAGTCGTGGACCTTGCCCACTGCCTCTCGGAAATGGGGGCGCGAATCAGAGGGGCAGGAACCGACGTGATCACGATCGAAGGCGTAGCCCGGCTGCACGGGGCGCAGCATCGCATCATGCCCGACCGCATCGAAACCGGAACCTTCCTCGCGGCGGCCGCAGCGACCGGGGGCCGAGTCACGCTGCACGGCACGAACGCCGGGATTCTCGACGCGGTGCTCGAAAAACTGCGCGAAGCGGGCGCGGAGCTGCTCGTGGGTGACGCAAAGCTCTCGCTCACCATGCGGGGGAGGCCCAAGGGGGTCAATGTCCGGACCGCTCCCTATCCGGCGTTCCCGACCGACATGCAGGCGCAGCTGATGGCGCTCGACGCGATAGCGGAAGGCACTGCCGTCATCACCGAGACCATTTTCGAGAACCGGTTCATGCATGCCCTGGAAATACAGCGTCTCGGCGCCGACATCGAGATCTCGGGAAACACGGCGATCGTGCGCGGCGTTCCGAAGCTGCAGGGCGCGACCGTCATGGCGACCGACTTGCGTGCCTCGGCGAGCCTCGTCATCGCGGGTCTGGTTGCCGAAGGTGAGACCCGAGTCGATCGGATCTATCACCTCGATCGCGGCTACGAGTGCATCGAGGAGAAGCTCGCGCAGTTGGGTGCGCGTATCAAGCGGGTTCCTTGAGCTGCGAATAGCAGCTAGAGACGCTGGAACCGTTCCGGAATTTTCGGAACGTCATGAAAAATAAGGTTTTCCTTCGCGGTCTTCGCGTTCTTTGCGGTAAAATCTTTTTTTGGCCGATTCAACCGTGATCACCCTCGCGCTCTCCAAGGGCCGGATTTTCGATGAGACTCTACCGCTGCTTGCCGCAGCGGGGATCGAGACGCTCGACAATCCGGACACCTCGCGCAAACTCATTCTGAGCACGAGCCGCCGCGACCTGCGGCTGCTCATCGTGCGTGCAGCCGATGTTCCGACTTACGTCCAGTACGGTGCGTCCGAGCTCGGCGTCGCAGGCAAGGACGTGCTTCTTGAGCACGGCGGCGAGGGACTGTACCAGCCGCTCGACCTCGGCATCGCATCGTGCCGCATGATGGTCGCCGTTCCGGAAGGCTTCGACTATGCGGGCGCCGTGCGCCAGGGCGCGCGGCTGCGCGTGGCGACCAAGTACATGCAGACCGCACGCGAGCACTTTGCGGCCAAAGGCGTGCACGTCGATCTGATCCGGCTCTACGGCTCGATGGAACTCGCGCCGCTCGTGGGTCTCGCCGACGCGATCGTCGATCTGGTCTCGAGCGGCGATACCTTGCGCGCCAATCGCTTGCGTGCGGTCGAGGAGATCCGACCGATCAGCGCCCGCCTCATCGTCAACCAGGCTGCGCTCAAACTCAAGCGCGACGCCATCCAGCCGCTCCTCGACCAGTTCACGAAAGCCGCGGCGACGCATGCCTGAGATCGCACGTCTCTCGACCGTCCAAGCCGGTTTCGGCGAGCTGCTTGCGAAGCTCATTGCATTCGACTCGGCCCTGGACGGGGAAGTAGAGCGCGCGGTCGCGGCGATCTGCGACGACGTTCGCGCGCGCGGCGACGCCGCAGTGCTCGAGTACACGGAGCGTCTCGATCGGCTCAAGGTTGCGCGCGTGGCCGATCTGGAGATCTCGCGACGCGAGCTCGAAAAGGCGCGCTCGCGGCTGGAACCCGGGCAGCGCAAGGCGCTCGAGCAGGCCGCGGCGCGCATACGCCGCTTCCACGCGCGCCAGCGCGCAACATCGTGGCAATTCACCGAAGCCGACGGCACGGCTCTCGGCCAGCGGATCACGCCGCTCGAACGAGCCGGGCTGTACGTGCCCGGCGGCAAGGCAGCCTATCCGTCCTCGGTGCTGATGAACGCTCTGCCTGCGAAAGTCGCGGGCGTCGGGGAGCTTGTCATGGTGGTGCCGACGCCCTCCGGCGAGCGCAACCCCCTGGTACTCGCGGCGGCGGCGATCGCCGGCGTCGATCGCGTGCTCACCATCGGCGGCGCGCAAGCGATCGCAGCGCTCGCCTACGGCACGCAGAGCATCCCGCAGGTGGACAAGATCGTGGGTCCGGGCAACGCTTATGTGGCGGCGGCGAAGCGCCGCGTATTCGGCACGGTGGGTATCGACATGATCGCCGGGCCTTCGGAGATCCTCATCATCTGTGACGGCGCGACCGATCCCGACTGGATCGCGATGGACCTGTTTTCCCAGGCCGAACACGACGAATCGGCGCAGGCCATCCTTCTTTGTCCCGACGCGGACTTCATCGAGCGTGTGGCGACGAGCGCCGGGAAGCTGCTCTCCGCGATGCCGCGGCGGCACGTGATCGCGGCGTCGCTCGCGCGGCGCGGAGCGCTCATCCGGACCCGGAGTCTGGAAGAAGCCTGCGACATCGCCAACCGGATCGCTCCCGAGCACCTGGAGCTCTCGGTTGCGGAACCGAGGAAGTGGCTGAAGAGGATCCGCCACGCGGGCGCGATTTTCCTGGGCCGTCATACTTCCGAGGCTCTGGGCGACTATTGCGCGGGGCCCAACCACGTGCTGCCGACTTCGCGCACGGCCCGGTTTTCCTCACCCCTGGGGGTGTACGACTTTCAGAAGCGCTCGAGCGTCATTTCGGTCTCACGCAAAGGGGCGCAAAGCCTCGGGCGCCTCGCGGCTACGCTCGCGCGAGGCGAGGGCTTGCAGGCGCACGCGCGCTCGGCCGAGCTGAGGCTTGAGGGAGATTCCGAGGACAAGCCGTGAGGGCAGGTCCTGAACAAGTCATCCGCGACGATGTCCGCGCGATGAGCGCGTACACCGTCGTCCCCGCGGAAGGACTGGTCAAGCTCGACGCGATGGAAAACCCGTACCGGTTGCCGGAGACCCTGCGGCGCGAGATCGGAGAAGCCGTGGCAGACGCGGAGATCAATCGCTATCCCGATCCGACCGCGCCAGCGCTGATGAAGCGTCTGCGCGAAGTGATGGGAATCGGCCCCGAGTACGACATTCTTCTCGGCAACGGCTCGGACGAGATCATTCACATCATCGCCCAAAGCGTGGCCCGCCCGGGGGCCGTGGTACTCGCGCCCCGCCCCAGCTTCGTTATGTTCAGCGTGTACACGCAGCTCGCGGGACTGCGTTATGTCGGAGTGCTCCTCAACCCGGACTTCACGCTCGACCCCGACGTTTTTCTGCGCGCCTTGGCCGAGCACCGGCCCGCGGTGGTGTTCATCGCCTATCCCAACAATCCGGCGGGCAACCTGTTCTCGGAGGAGGCGATCGCCACGATCGTGGCCGCGGCGCCGGGCCTGGTCGTGATCGACGAGGCCTATCACGCCTTCGGCCGCAAGACCTTCATGGCGCGGCTGGCAGAATTTCCGAATCTGGTGATCATGCGCACTCTGTCGAAGCTTGGACTCGCGGGCATTCGGCTCGGTTATGCGGTCGGGCGGCCGGAGTGGATCCGCGAATTCGACAAGGTGCGGCCCCCCTACAACGTCAACGTGCTCACCCACGTGGTCGCCGAGCGCGTTCTGGCGCACTACGACGTGCTCGACGCGCAGGCGCGGAGTATCAGCGCGGAGCGCGAGCGCCTGGACGGCGCGCTGCGCAAGCTGCCCGAGGTGACCGTTTTTCCGAGCGACGCGAATTTCATCCTGATTCGCGTTCCCGACGCCCACCGGGTCTTCGAGGGCATGCGGCGCCGTGGCGTTCTCGTGAAGAACCTCCATACCGGAGTGCCGCTGCTCCATCATTGCGTCCGACTCACCATCGGGACGCCGGAGGAGAATCGGCGATGTCTTGCCGCGCTCGCGGAAGCGCTCGCCGCGGGCTGATTTCGTGTAGGCTATCGCGCTGAAGCTCACCGCAATGCCCCCGCGCGCCGCAACCGCCGACCGCAAGACCACCGAAACGCAGATCGCCCTTTCGGTCAACGTCGATGGCAGCGGACGGGCGACCCTGGCGACCGGCATTCCGTTTTTCGATCACATGCTCGAACAGGTTGCGCGCCACGGCATGCTCGATCTCGATATTCGGGCGAAAGGCGACCTGCAGGTGGACGCGCATCATACGGTCGAAGACATCGGGATCACGCTGGGCCAGGCGGTGGCGCGCGCGGTCGGCGACAAGAGAGGCATTCGGCGTTACGGGCATGCCTACGTACCGCTCGACGAGGCGCTGTCGCGCGTCGTGATCGATTTCTCCGGCCGGCCAGGTCTCGAGTACCACGTCCAGTTCAAGCGCGCGCTGATCGGCGAGTTCGACGTGGATCTGGTGCACGAATTCTTTCAGGGTTTCGCGAACCACGCGCAGGTGACGCTGCACATCGACAACCTGCGTGGTGACAACGCGCATCATCAGTGCGAAACGATGTTCAAGGCGTTCGCGCGTGCTCTACGCATGGCGCTGGAGCCGGATCCGCGCGCCGAAGGAACCGTCCCATCCACGAAGGGCACGCTCTAGGCTCTTTCCCGACTGACTCTGCAATGCGCGTCGCGGTTGTCGATTACGGCATGGGGAATCTCCACTCCGTTTCCAAGGCGGTGGAGCATGTCGCGCCGCACGCGAGGGTCGAGGTGACCTCCGATCCGGCGCGCGTGGCGGGCGCCGACCGCGTCGTATTTCCGGGCCAGGGCGCGATGCCCGATTGCATGCGCGAGATGGATGCGCGTGGACTGCGTCCGGCGGTCCTGGCCGCGGCCCGCAGCCGACCGTTTCTGGGAATCTGCATCGGCCTTCAGATGCTCTTCGAACGCAGCGACGAAGGCGGAGTGGCCGGACTCGCGCTCCTCCCGGGGGCGGTGCGCCGTTTTCCCGCCGAGGCCATGGTCGACTCTGAAGGAAACAAGCTCAAGGTTCCTCACATCGGCTGGAACCGCGTGAAACAGGCCGCATCCCACGCCCTGTGGTCGGGTATCGCGGACGGCAGCCGGTTCTATTTCGTTCACAGCTACTTTCCGCAGACGGGGGAGGCCGCCTTGATACGGGGCACCACCGACTACGGCCTCTCCTTTACCTGCGCGGTGGCACAGGATAATGTTTTTGCGGTACAGTTCCACCCGGAAAAAAGCGATATTGCGGGCCTGCGGTTACTCGCCAACTTCCTCAACTGGAATCCCTGAATCTTTCCATCTGCCGTCCCGGGTTGTCCGGGACTTTGCGCTGTTTCCCGACTCAATGCTGATCATTCCGGCGCTTGACATCAAGGACGGGCACTGCGTCCGCCTGAAACAGGGAAAGATGAGGGACGCCACGGTGTTCTCGGAAGATCCCGTCAGCATGGCCGAGCATTGGAAGGCTGAAGGCGCGCGCCGGCTGCATCTCGTCGATCTGAACGGCGCGGCGGCCGGCAAGCCCAAGAACGAGAGCGTCATCCGCGCGATTCTGCAGGCGCTCGGGGATTCTCCGCCGGTGCAGCTGGGCGGTGGCATCCGCGACCTGGACACGATCGAGCACTATCTCGACCTCGGGGTCGGCTACATCATCATCGGCACGGCGGCGGTGAAGAATCCGGGCTTCCTGCAAGACGCATGCACGGCTTTTTCCGGGCACATCATCGTGGCGCTCGACGCCAAGGACGGCAAAGTCGCCGTCGAAGGCTGGTCCAAGATGACCGGTCACGACGTGGTGGACCTCGCGAAGAAATTCCAGGACTATGGCGTCGAGGCGATCATCTACACCGACATCGGCCGCGACGGCATGCTGACGG
>VBCT01000294.1 GCA_005882235.1 Betaproteobacteria bacterium | reverse complement strand
TGGAAGGCGATCATGCGCCCGACCACGTCGTTGCTGCCGCCGGGCGGAAACGGAATGATCATCCGCACCGGCTTGCTCGGATAGACTTGCGCCGCTGCGCTCGTCGCATGCAGCGCGGCCGCAAAGAGCGCGAGCAGCAGGACTGGGGTTGCGGGTTTCAGCGTCTTCGACATTCTCTCCTCCGTGGCAAGCTTCGTCCGCGCTTTCAGCGCATGCCCAATTCGATCAGCGCGGTCGTCTCGATGTTTTCGCCGAACCACGCCTTGAGTGCCGCCTCGCGTTTGCCGATGTATTCGATGTGCCCGTCCCTTTGCGTCATCGGCAGGTCGTGGCCGGGTACGAGGACGCTTCCCGGCCGTTTTTGCCACAGCTGCCAGATCCTCTCGATCGACGCCGCGCTGAGCGCAGCGTCGTAGGTGGCTTCGCCCCTGCGCGAGAGCAGCTCCGCGCGGTTCTTCGCGGCGTCTCCGGTGAAGATCGCGTCGCGCTCCTTTCCCTCGAGCACGAAGACGAGATGCCCGGGGGTGTGCCCGGGGGCAGCGTGCGCCCTGAGTCCCGGCATGCATTCCTGCTCGGCCGCGACGGGATGCAGCGAGGGCCAGCTTTCCAGCTCGCGGATGTAGAGCTCGGGAACCGGCGTCTCGCCCCAGGGCTCGGCCATCGACCACGCGAGCTCCCTCGCGCCGATGATGATTCGCGCCTGGCGGAACAGGATCCAGTTGAGCGAGTGATCGTAGTGCGAATGCGTGAGGATGACGTCGGTCACGTCAGCGGGCTCCAGGCCGCGCTTCGCGAGTTGCGCGATGAGCCCCTTCCTCATGCTGAAGCTGCCCACGTCCACCAGGGCGACGTGCCCGCGGCCGCGGATCAGCGCGATCGTGCTCCAGCCAAGGCCCCCGTGGCAGACCATCCTGCCGGGAAAGCCCTGGATCAGTACGTCGATCTCGTAGTCCTCCAGCTTGATCGCTTCCATTTTCACTCCGCCCGGATGTCGGCTTCCCGGATCAGCTTGGCCCATTTTTCGGAATCCGCGCGCATCACCGCGCCGAACTGCTCGGGGGTGCTGCCGACTGCGGTCGCGCCCATCGCGGCAAGTCTTTCCGACACCCCGGCGTCCTGCAGCACCTTGGTCACGTCAGCGTGGATCTTCCCGACGATCGCTCGGGGCACGGCCGCGGGCGCGACCAGGCCGAACCAGTTGGTGAGCTCGTAACCGGGGAGCGATTCGCCGACGGTCGGCACCTCGGGGAGCAGCGGCGAGCGCGCGGCGCCGAGCACTGCGAGCGCGACGAGCCGCTTGTCGCGTACGTAGGGCAGCGCCTGCACCAGGCTGTCGCAGGTGAGCGATACCTGCCCTCCGAGCAGATCCTGGAAGCTCGGCGCGCTGCCCTTGTACGGGACATGAACGAGGTTCACCTTCGCCATGCTCTTGAAGAGCTCGCCCGCGAGGTGCGGCGCGCCGCCCGGGCCCGAGGACGAATAGTTGATTTCCCCGGGGCGCGATCTTGCGAGCGCGATCAGCTCGGCGACGTTGCGGGCTGCGAGCGAGGGGTGCGCGACCATCACGAAATGCACCGCGACGACCTGAGTGACCGGAGCGAAATCGCGCAAAGGGTCGACGGGCATCTTCGCGATCAGGTGCTGATTGACCGCGAGGTTGCCCAGCGTTCCCAGGAAGAGCGTGTGGCCGTCCGGCGTCGAGCGCGCGGCGAACTCGGTGCCGATCACGCCGCTCGCCCCGGCGCGATTGTCCACGATTACCTGCTGGCCCCACAGGTCGGTGAGCTTGGGCGCGAGCAGGCGCGCGACGATGTCGGTGCCCCCGCCCGCCGGGAAGGCGACGACGATGCGCACGGGCTTCGCGGGGAACGTTTGCGCGAGCGCGCCCGCGCCCGCGGCGGCGAGCAGGGCGGCGATCGCGACCCACTTCATGTCAGTCCTCAGGAATCCAGGGGCCGGGCCGAAACGCCGAGCTTCGCAACACCGGCGCGCGCGGCTTCATTCTGCAGCGGGTCGATCTCGGCGGCGCTGTACGGGATGCCGCTCCTCGCGCGCTTTTCTTCCTCGCGCGCCTCGAGCTCCCCCGGCATCAGGATCTCGTCGAAGCCCTCCGCCCTCGCGCAGGCGCGCACGCGCTCGACCAGCGTGTCCATGCGCAAGCGGTATTCTTTCTTCGAAACGAACAGGT
>VBCT01000293.1 GCA_005882235.1 Betaproteobacteria bacterium | reverse complement strand
CGGGACGATCGCCCGCTTGCGGCCGTCGCCGTAGACGTAGCGCGGCGAATCGTGGTGGCGCGTGCTGTAGGATTCGCGCGCTCCGCCCATCGTCGCAGCAACGTCGGCGGTGCCGTAGCACAGGCAAAAGTAAATGCGCCTGGGTTCGGCCTCGATGTAGGCGCCGGTGCCGCGGATACCGATGGTCGCGGTCGCAGTCACAAGCCTTCGCTCGCGGCCGCTGGCGAAGACGCCGAGCAGCTTGCCGGTCACGAGTTGCAGCGCGCTCACGAGCAGGCCGCTTCCGATCAGCTCCGCGTGGCTGTTTCCTCGCATGAGAAACGCGTCCTGCCCGACGACGAAGGTCGCGACCGCGCCGTCCCCGAGCACGATCGCATCGCCCGGGCGCACCAGGGTCCCCATCTCGGCGGGCTTGCCGTTGATCCTCATGTCTCCCTGAACGGTGCGCACGCCCTGCTTCGCGGAGGTTTGCGCGAGAGCGCGCCCAAGCGCCGCGGGCAAACCGATTCCAGCGGCCAAGGCGAGCAGTGCGCGGCGGCGTTGAATGTGCATGCGGGCAAGTCTACACTGACGAAACTCCCGGCAGTCCCCGGTCATGCCCAATCGTCTCGCGCAGGAAACCAGTCCCTATCTCCAGCAGCACGCGGACAATCCCGTCGACTGGCACGCCTGGGGAGAAGAAGCGCTCAAACGCGCGCGAGAAGAGGACAAGCCGATCCTGCTTTCGGTCGGCTACTCCGCCTGCCACTGGTGCCACGTGATGGCGCACGAGTCCTTCGAGGACCCGGCGGTGGCCGAGGTGATGAATCGCCTGTTCGTCAACGTCAAAGTGGACCGCGAGGAACGTCCGGATCTCGATCAGATCTATCAGCTCGCGCACCAGATGCTCGCCCAGCGGCCGGGCGGGTGGCCGCTCACCATGTTCCTCACGCCGGACGGCGCGCCTTTTTTCGGCGGTACTTATTTTCCCAAGGAGCCGCGCTACAACCTTCCGGGATTCCCGCAGCTGCTCGAGCGCGTCGCGCGGATCTACCGCGAGCAGCGCGAGGAAATCGGGCGCCAGAACGAGACGATTCTCGCCACCTTCGAAAGCATGCAACCGGGCGTGCCCGCGCATCATTCGGAGCTCTCCGCGGCGCCGATAGCCGAGGCCCTGCGCAGTCTGAAGACGAATTTCGATTCGCGTTACGGCGGTTTCGGCGGAGCGCCGAAGTTTCCGCACCCGGCGGATTTCGAATTCTGCCTGCGCCGCTCCTCCGCGGCGGGCGACGGCGCGGCCGAGCGGGTCGCCATCTATACGCTCGAGCGCATGGCGCTCGGAGGCATCTACGACCAGATCGGGGGCGGGTTCTCGCGCTACAGCGTGGACGCGCAGTGGCAGATCCCGCACTTCGAGAAAATGCTCTACGACAACGGCCCGCTGCTGCGCCTGTATTCCGACGCGTGGACCGTGACGAAGGACCCGCTGTTCGCGCGCGTGGCCGACGAGACCGCGGGGTGGGTGATACGCGAGATGCAGTCTCCCGAAGGCGGCTACTACTCGTCCCTCGACGCCGACTCAGAGCACGAGGAGGGCAAGTTCTACGTGTGGACGCCCGGCGAAGTGCAGGCGCTGGTTTCGCCGGACGAATACGCGGTGCTCGCGCCGCATTACGGACTGGACGGCCCACCCAACTTCGAGAATGTGCACTGGCACCTGAATGTCGCGCGCACCCTCGCCGCCGTCGCCCAGCCCCTCGGAAAGAGCGAGGACGAGTGCGCCCGCCTGCTCAATTCGGGAAGAAAAAAGCTCTTCGCCGCGCGGGAGAAG
>VBCT01000058.1 GCA_005882235.1 Betaproteobacteria bacterium | reverse complement strand
TCGGCCCGCGGGTCAGTCTTTGCCGCCGATGAACGGCAAGCCGGCGTAACGCACGCTGTCCGCGCCACGCGCCATGCCGCCGCTCGAGCGGCGAGAAGGATTTGGATTCGCGTGGTGGTCCATATGTCGTTCGTCGAATTGCGGTGGGACGGTGCGGAGTATATCAGGCGCTTGCGCACGCCGGCGAGGTCGCCTTCGCCGCCGCACGCAGGAAGCCGATCAGGTCGTCGAGGGCCTCCTCTCCGGAACGGGTGCTCGTCGCATAAGCGCGGTCCACCGCGAGCAGCGTGTCGAACAAGAGGTCCGGGTCGACCCTCGCCTGCATCGCCCGCAGGTCACCCTCGACCAAGGCGCGCTCGGCGGTGAGCGCAGCGAGCTGCATCTCGTGCAGCCGTTCGCTTGCGCGGCGGCTTGCCTGCAGCATCATGTACAGCGCTACGAGCATCAGCGACCAGCCGGCGGAGGTGGTGAAGCGGAAGGCGATGCGATGAAAATCGCTGACGAAAGGCGCTTTCTCATGGCCTTCGATCGCCAGGATCACGCCTTGCGGCACGAGATAAAACAGCATTTCGACGGCGAGCGTGGTCACGATTGCGGCGGCGACCATTGCCAGCACCAGCCGCGTTCCGGTCGGCGCCGAGTCACCGAGCAGGTTGTCGATGGCGACTGCGCAGCCGAGCCCTATGAGCGCCAGGAAGAAGAACAGGACGGCCCAGGCGAGCATCGGCACGGCGTGAAGGTCTTCCTTGCCGAGCAGCGCGTAGGTCGAGTGGGCGAGCTGAACGACGAGGCCAAAGCCAAGTGCGAGATACACATGGCGCTTGCCGAATCCGGCGAGGAGCCTCATGTCAGCGGCAGCCTGATGATGGCAACGACGCCGCGCGGCGTGTTGGCTTCGAGCGCGAGCGCCGCGCGCTCGCTGTAAAGCGCAGCGAGCCGCGCCCGGATGTTGGCGAGCCCGACGCCCGAGCCGGAAGCGGCGGTGAGTCCCTGGCCGTTATCCGCCACGCTGAGCGTGAGCGCCCCGCCGCTGGCCTGCGCCTTTATGAGAATCGAGCCGCCTTCGGCGAGAGGAGCGATGCCGTGCTTGATCGCGTTCTCGACGAGGGTCGCGAGCATCATCGGCGGCACGCGCGCGGCGAGCAGCGGCGCCGGAGCATCGATCGAGATCTCGAGCCGCGCCCCCATGCGGATTTTCTGTACGCCGAGGTAGGCCGAGACGAGATCGATCTCCTCGGCCAGCGTGGTCTCGTTCTCGCGCATGCGCGGCAGCGCCCCGCGCAGATAGCGGGTGAGCTGCCCGAGCATTGCGCGCCCCGCCGCGGTGTCGCTCTGGCACAGGCGGCGCACGTTCGACAGGGTGTTGAACAAGAAATGCGGCTCGACCTGCGCCTGCAGCAGGCGCAGTTGCGTCGCGAGCTGCTGCGTCTCGAGCGCGCTGCGGCGCAATTGCGCTCCGCGGGCTTCCCCCTCGGCGGCCTGCGCGCGCAGGTAGAAAACGTAGCCGGCGACGAGGATTGCGCCCGAGCCCAGCCAGGAGCTGAACACGAGCAGTATGTACGCCGCGCCTTCGCTGGTGGGCGTTGCGCCGACGGCATAGCGCACGAGGGCGGAGACGCCGGCGCCTGCGACCGCCGCGAGCACGGCAACGCCAAAATTCTCGCGGCCTGCGCGTCCCGCGGCATTGAGCACCACCAGCGCCGTGACCAGCATCGTGACGCCGGTGACCAGGAACACCACTAGGCGCGAGAGCCAGCCGAGCGCCATGTCGCCGATGCCGCCGCCGACCACGCCGCTGGTGGGCGCGAGCATCCATTCGAGCGCCTGCAACGCGCAGAAGCCCGACACCAGGGCCAGCGCGCTCCACGACAGTCCGTTGAGCAGGCGCGGCATCGCTACATCTGTCGGAAAAGCGGTGTGTACGCGTCGCTCACCGCGAGCAGCTCCTCGCGGCGCTTGAGCCGCACCTGCGTGTGGCCGCGCAGGTCGCGCACCACGCCGGCGATCGCGTTGACGTTGACGATGGTGGAGCGATGGATCTGCCAGAAGGACGCGGGATCGAGCTCCTGCGTGAGCTCCTTGATCGGCTTCCTGATCAGCGATTCGCCTTCGACGGTCACCACGCGCGTGTACTTGCTGTCGGCCTGGAAGTAGCAGATGTCCTCGACCGTGATGATGCGCACCGCCTGCCCCTGCGACGCGTTGATCCAGCGCAGGAAGCCGCGCTGCGGCGCGCCGAGCTCGCGCAGCAGCCCTTCGATCGCCGGCGCGGGCCTGCCGACGCGCTCCTTCAAGCGCGCCACGGTCGTGGCGAGCCGGGCCGCGTCGGGGGGCTTGAGCACATAGTCCGCGGCTCCCTGCTCGAACGCGGCAAGGGTGTGCTGGTCGTACGCCGTCACGAACACGATATGGCAACGGCCGCTTACCTGCCGCGCCACCTCGAGGCCGGTAAGCCCCGGCATCTGGATGTCGAGGAACAGGACGTCGGGCGCATGCGCTTCGACTTCCCGCAGGGTCGCGATGCCGTCGCCGGTCTGCGCGACGACGTCGAGCTCCGGCCAGAGGGAGCCAAGCAGCTCCGCGAGCTCCTCGCGCAGCAGCGGCTCGTCCTCGGCAATGATGGCGCGTGGTCTGGGCAGCACGTCGTTCCGGCCGCTAGGGCTCCGGCCGCTATGTTCGCACGCAGCAAGCGCCGTTGCCAGCTGGCGTGCGGCGTGCATCGCAATCGGAAAGGCGTCAGAGCGCCCTGGGAGCCGGGCAATTCTGGATCGCCACGGTCTGGTTTGCGGGCAGCTCCTGCCTTTTGGCGACGATGACGACGCGCTCGGGGTGCTGCTGGGACAGCAGCTCCCGCTCGGCGCCGTAGACCATTGAAGCGTTCACCGCCATCAGGGCCGCTCCGTTCACGGCGATCGCGATGCCCAGAGCCATCAGACGAATTCCGCGTTTTTCCATGGGAATCTCCCCTTCGTTGACACGCACACATTAGGGGTCCCGAATACGCCCGGCAACGGCCATGCGACGAAACGCCCGATCGCGCGACGAAACGCCGCCTCGGCCGACGAACGATTGTCGTGCCGACACCGGCTCCTGCCGGCAAATCCAGATGTTCCTACCAGTACAGAGACACCGCTGCAAGAAATTCATGCGCGACATGCTCCTCGTAGGAAACGCGTACATCCCAGTTGCGGCTGCTTCCAAACCGGTTCTCCCAGCGAACAACGCGATAATTCGCTCGAGAGCCGTTCAGATACGATTGACGGCCCAGTATGACTGATGATTTCCAGCCGAGAGCTGGAGAGGCGAGCAGGCCAATGTGCGGCAAGGCACCCAGGGAGCCCGAGCCTTGATGGGGCGTCTGTGCGAAAAGATCGAGCATGCCGAATACCACCCAATGCTGTGTCAATTGCGCGGCCTTCCCAAGTCCGCCCGCCAAGTTGAAGATCATGCATCCGCTGCACGCCAGATTCTGGGTTTCATAGGCGACTTTGAAGTCCCACGCAAAACCGCCATCGGCCGGTAGCGGTGTCTTGGGTAGATTGAAGTTTTCGATCTTCACAAAGTCCAGGCTCCGGATTCTCAGCCGTTTATCCAGATATACGGTCTTGAGGTCGAACATCGTCAGATTCGAATTGGGTATGCGCCCCGCGTCGAGTTCCAGGCGGTCATAGTTCACGGGCCTGATGCGCAATTCCGATCCGGCGCCGAATTGGCTGTTGTGAATCGGGCCCAGTCGGACCATCGTGGGCAACGGACCTCGGTGGGGCGGAGCCGTGTCCAATGAGAACACGGCGTCTCCGGCAGGGGCGGACGTCTGTACCGGCAGACCCGCTCGTTCGATCAGCAGCGCCTGTTTCGCCCGTTTGAATTCGATATTCTTTTTGTCGGTGATGATTCGGTATTCGTAATAGTCGAGGAGCGTATCGATTACGGCAATCTTCTCCGTTGCGGGTAATGTCTTGTACCCGACCTCATCGAAATCGAGCGGGCCGTCGACCAGCTGCCGAGTCAGGACTCGCTGGTGATCGGCCATCGCCAGGAAGCCGCCGCGAAAGCGATTTTGTCGCGATGGAATCCACCTTATTTCCCGAACAATCGGTACACCGTTTCGCTTCAATACGGCAATGTACTCGAACACGGTTTCGGGCAATGCCCACGGAACATCGGGCAGCAACGGGCTGCCGATGACAAGTCCCAGCAGTTCGGCCATCCTGTAAGCACAATTCTCTTTGAAAAAGTAATACACATACTTCTTGCCGAGAAGCTCCCACGAGTGGGACACGATCTGCCCGGCTTCGTCCTTGGTCAGTGTCAGTTCGTACTCCCACATGTCACGCAGATCGTTCTCGACGTAGGCGTGATTGTAGGAATAGAAATGCTGGTGGGAGAAGATGCCATCGTAACCGCCGAATAGTCCCTTGATCATATAGACGAGGCCAATTTCATTATTGGGGATTGCCGCCCCAAAATTGAGGCTGTGATCCAGCAAGTCGGTGGCAACCAAGGAGCGACGGGTATTGAACTTCAGAAGGATGTGCCCGTAGAACGATGCGGGGTTGGTGGGATACCCGGTCACGTATACGAGGCTCAGCGAGTCGATCTGATCATTCATTGTGTAGGCGCTGTATTGCTGGCAATGAATCCGCGGCGGCTCCAGTGACCCCCAGTCCAGAGTCTTGCGCAACCATTGGTAACGCGCGGGGAAGCGACATTGAGCGTGCGTGTCGGATTTTTCGCCGACAGGCTCGAAGAATGCAACGAGGGTAGCCGCCAGCTCGGCGGCCGGATTGGTCGCCCCCTCCGGCGACAGGAAAAATTCGGATGAAACTATTTCGCTAAGCTGCGTCGTGACACCAGCCGATGTCTTGCGCTGGTAATGCATCAACTTCAACCAATAGGGGTGAGTGGCAAGCTGCCTCGAGTGAGCCTGTTGCACAAGCGCTTCAACATCGGCTTTCGGTCCAATGACGCCCGCGGCAATGGATTGGCGGACGATCAGCAATAGGTAGAGCAAGATAGGGGGCGCAACGCGTCGCATTGGTACCCGCAATACGCGAAAAAAAAGACCTGTTGACAAGCCAACAGGTCCTTGTACGGGATTTCAGTTCAGGGTTTCAACTGGTGCGGCACTGTTGCGTGTATCCCTCGGAAATCGTCGTCTGGACGATATTGTAGTAATCCTCGGCTTTCACCACTAGGGCCTTCGCTGCGTAATCGGGGTTGCGCAGATATTGGCTGAACTCGGAACGGAACGAGGCGATGATGCTTCCGTGTGAAGGGGAATCGCAGCCCATGATGTCGAGCATCGCATGCAGGTGCTTGCCGTCGCCTTTCGCGGTTTCTTCCGCCAGATTCGCGTAGGTCGCGCCGATATACATTGCGGTCTTCGCGTTCTTGCTGCCGCACTGGTCAGGTGACGATTGATGGGACGTCGTCGCGGTAATGCCGTAGTCCCAGATGACATTGGAAACGACGGCAGCCCAGCCGGTCTCATCGAATATCAGCGCGCCGAGGCCGCAGTCGACCCAGATGTTCAAGCTTTTCTTGGGTTTCTCCTGCGCAAAGCCGAGCATGGGCGCCATCGCCAAGAGACAAAGTACTACCACCCCTCTAAATGTTTTCATGTGCTTAGGTCCTCTCTGAATGGTTTTTGAATAGTCATGTCAGTAAATCACCGACCAACATAAGAGACACATTCCACCACGGATAGCAGTTCGTTACGGCAGACTATGATAAAACGGTCGAGCCGCAAGACATGCTATATCAACGGTACCCATATGTCATCCCGGCGCTGTTCTACTTCCGATATACGCAAGTTCGCTCCGCTCCTCGCTGCTCTCTGGGTTGCCGGCTGCACGCAGGTGTTCTTCCAGCCGCTCCGCATGCTGGTCGATACGCCGGAGCGTTACGGCATCGCTTACCGGGACCTCGATTTCAAGGCCGACGACGGTACGCGACTCCACGCCTGGTTCCTCCCGGCGCGAGGCGCTGCGCGGGCGAGCGTGCTCTTCTTGCACGGCAACGCCGAGAACATCAGCACCCATTTCCACAACGTCGCGTGGATGCCGGCCGAGGGATTCAACGTCCTCGCGCTGGACTATCGGGGCTACGGCGAGTCGCAGGGAACGCCGTCCCTCGCCGGCGCGCAGCTCGACATCGACGCCGCGATGCACGCCCTGCTCGCGCGCCCGGACGTCGAGCCGAAGCGCGTCGTCCTCTTCGGCCAGAGCCTTGGCGGCGCGTTCGCCATCTACTACGGCGCGCACGGCAGGTACCGGACGAACCTGAGCGTGGTCGTCGCCGAAAGCGCCTTTTCCGATTACCGCGCGGTCACCCGGGAGAAGCTCGCCGGATTCTTCCTCACCTGGCCGTTCCAGTGGCTCCCCTGGCTGACGGTCGACGACGATTACTCGCCTATCGCCGCGGTCGGCGCAATCAGCCCGATCCCTCTGCTGCTCATCCACGGCGACCGCGACCCCGTCGTGCCGGTCCATCATTCGCGGAAGCTGTTTGAGCGCGCCGGGAACCCGAAAGACATATGGATCGTCCCGGGCGCCGGACACATCCAGGCGTTTCGGGACGATGCGGTGCGGCGGCGGCTGACCGAGTACCTGCTTCGGCTTGGCCGCGGCGCAGCGTGAAATCGCCGCCGGAGCTCGTCCGCGTCGCCGCGTCCCCGGAGTTCATCCAGCTCGCAGGCTCACCGCTTGCCGTTATTCAACTCCGGCGTCTCGAGGGTTCGGCCGTCTTTCGAGGTGTTCAAGCTCAAGATCTGACTTCGTCGTCCGCGCGTCCGTTTTCACGGCGCCGCGGGCCGGATCCGCGCTCCGGCCTGGGCGCAGGAAGGAAGCCAAACACCCTCTCGACTGCGATCGCGATGGCGAGCAATCTCCGGTCGCTTCCCGCCGCCGCGTCGAGCTCGAGGCCGACCGGCAGGCCGTTGCCGGTAAGACCGATCGGCACGCTCACGCCGGGAATGCCGGCGTTGGATCCGGGGTCGGTGTGGCGGATGTAGGTGAGAAGCGTCGAGACCTGCCGGCCATTCAACTCCACGGTCTGGTCCTGTCCGATCGGACGCGCCGGCAGCGGCGTAGTCGGGAACACCAGCGCGTCGAGCGCGAAGTCCTCGAACGTGCGCCGGTAGGCCGCCTGGAGCTGCGGGCGGAACACCTCGATCGCATCCCGATAGACGGACTCGGGTATGGCCCCGGGTCCGATGACGGATTGCTCGTAGACGGCCTTGACGTCCGGGCTCGCGATGGCGCGGACCAACTCCTCCAGGCTTACGCCGGTGTGGTTCGCCTCGAGATACACGGGAACGTCGGTGCCCGCCTCGAACAAGGCCACCGGGAAACCCACGCCGGCGTTGAGCGCCTCGAGGTCCGGGATTTCAACCTCGACCAGGATCGCGCCGCGATCCCGAAGCCGCCGCAGCGCCTCGTCGACCGCCTCTTCGACCGCCGGATCGAGGTCCGCAAAAAAGCTTCGCCGTGCCACGCCGAGCCGCAGCCCGTTCAGGTCCACGCGCGGGAGGGCGAGCGGCTCTCCGGTGATCACGGCATCGAGCAATGCGACGTCGACCGCGGACCGCGCAATGGGCCCCGGAGTGTCGCGCGTGTGCGCGATCGGAACGACTTCCCTCACTCCGGCGAGCGTCCCGGTTCCCGCGTAGCGTCCGACGGTGGGCCGGAAGCCGACGACGCCGCACAGCGCGGCCGGGATCCGCGTGGATCCGCCGGTGTCGGTTCCGATACCGGCGGGCGCGAAGCGCGCCGCGACGCCCGCCGCATTGCCGCCGCTGCTTCCGCCCGGGATCCTGGAGGTGTCGTACGGGTTGCGCACCGGCCCGAAGGCGCCGTTGTTGCTCGTGATGCCGAACGCGAGTTCGTGCATGTTCGCCTTGCCGAAGACGATGCCGCCGGCGCCGAGCAGCGCATCGACGACGCGCGCGTTCGCCCGCGGGCGGTTGCCGATCAAGCTCGGCGTTCCGGCTGTGGTGGGCAGCGTCGCGGTGTTGATGTTGTCCTTGATGATCAGGGGCAGCCCGTGCAGAGGTCCCAGGCGGCGCCCGCGCGCGCGCAGCTTGTCGGCGGCGCGGGCCGCTTCCAGGACCTGGTCCGGATCCTGGGCGATCAGCACGTTGAGATCCTTGAGCGAGAGGGCCCGCGAGAGAAGGATCGCCGCATAGGTCTCGGCCCGGAGATCTCCGGCAGCGATCGCTGCCAGGGCCTCGGTGGCCGTCAGCTCCAACACCTCGTCCCGCCCGTCCCTTTCCGTGCGCGTCCAAGCCCAGCGGGAACCGGCCAGCCCGCCGGCTGCCCCCGCCGCTATGAGAACCTTCAG
>VBCT01000302.1 GCA_005882235.1 Betaproteobacteria bacterium | reverse complement strand
ACAGCCTCGCCCTCGGCGGCCTGCTGTTCCTGCTCGCAGCGGGCTTCTCGCTCATCTTCGGGCTGATGCGCATCGCGAATCTCACGCACGGCGCGCTGTTCATGCTGGGCGCCTACATCGGCGCGACGGTCATCGTTCCGGGGCTGACTTTGCGCGTCCCGATCCCCCGCGTGAATCTGGTCGTATCCCTGCCCTTCCCCGACGGCCTGCGGAACCTGTGGATCGCGGCCGTCGTCGGCGGGCTCGTGCTTGCGCTGCTCGGCGGGCTCTTCGAGCGCCTGATCCTGCGTAAGCTCGTCGGAAACGTGCTCGGCCAGGTGCTCGTGACGCTCGGCGTCGCGTTCATGATCGCCGATTTCTGCCTCGTCGTCTGGGGAGGTGATCCGGTCCCGATCCCGACGCCGCAGGGGCTGAGGGAACCGCTGCAAATCGGGGGGCTCGCGTTTCCGGCGTACCGCCTGATCGTGGTCCTTATCGCGGTCGCGACCGCCGTCGGCCTCTACCTGCTGATGGAGCGCACGCGTCTGGGCGCGATGATCCGCGCCGGCGTGGACGACATGGAGATGGCGCGCGCGGTCGGGATCCCGGTATCGCGGCTGTTCACCACGGTCTTCTGTCTCGGCGCGGGGCTCGCCGGGGCGGGCGGCGTGATCGGGGGCCCGATCATGTCGGCCTACCCGGGACTGGATGCCGACATGCTGCCGCTCGCGCTGATCGTCGTCATCCTCGGCGGCGTGGGGAGCCTGCTGGGCGCCTTCGTGGGGAGCTTCGTCACCGGCTTCGTTTACACCTTCGGGGTCGCGCGCTTCCCGGACCTCGCCTACGTGATCCTGTTCCTGCCGATGATCCTGGTGATCGCCTTCCGGCCGAGAGGGCTCTTCGGGAAGTTCGCGGCATGAAGTTCGCCGCGCGACGTATCGGGTTCGCGGCGTGAAGCGCGCCGCGTGGCTCATCGCCCTGGCGGCCTTGCTCGTCGCCTTTCCGCTCGCATCCGGTGAATACTACGTCAACCTCACGAGCCAGATCCTCATCTTCGCGATCTTCGCTGCGAGCGTCAATCTGCTGCTCGGCTACGGCGGCCTGCCCACTCTCGGCCATGCCGCGTACCTGGGCGTTGCCGCATACCTCTCGGCGCTCGTTCACCTCAAGCTCGGTTTCGGTTCCTGGATTGCGGCACCGGTGGCGCTCCTCGGCACGACGCTGATGGCCTGCGCCTTCGGCCTCATTGCGCTGCGCGCGGCCGGGCTCGGGTTTTTGATGCTGACCCTCGCGCTCTCGCAGGTGCTGTGGGGAACGGCCTACCGCTGGGTGTCGATGACCGACGGAGACAACGGCTTGCGCGGCCTGGTGCGGCCTGCACCGCTCGGCATCAATCTGGACGACGCCACCGCGTTCTACTATTTCGCGCTCGCCGTCGCCGCATTTTCCATCTGGATGATGGCGAGATTCGTGAGCTCGCCTTTCGGCGCTGCGCTCAAGGGCACGCGCGACCAGCCGCGTCGCATGAGCGCGCTCGGCCACGACGTCTGGATGATCCGCTGGGTAACCTTCGTCTACGCCGGATTCTGGGGCGCGGTGTCGGGACTGCTCTTCGTCTACTATCACAAGTACATCCATCCGATCTCGCTGTCGCTCACCAACTCGGCCGAAGGGCTGCTCGCGGTGGTCGCCGGCGGCTCGGGAACGCTCGCGGGGCCGATCGTCGGCGCGGCGATCGTGATGCTGCTGAAGAACTGGGTTTCCGCCTACATCGAGCGCTGGAACATGCTGCTCGGCTTCGTGTTCGTCGTCATCGTCATCTTCATGCCCGATGGAGTGGTTCCGGGCGTGCGCCGGCTCATCGCGCGCGTAAAGGCGGCACGTGGGAAGGCGCGATGACGGCAGCCCTCGCCATCGCGGGGCTGAAGAAGGCATTCGGCGGGCTGCCGGCGATCCACGATGTCTCGCTCGAGGTGCTGCCGGGCGAGCGGCGCCTGATCATCGGGCCAAACGGCGCCGGCAAGACAACCCTGTTCAATCTGGTTACCGGCGATCTGCAGCGCGACGCCGGCACCATACGGCTCCTTGGCGAGGACATCTCGCGCCTCGCACCGCACCGCCGCGCGCACCGGGGGCTCGCGCGCACCTATCAGATCATCACGCTCTTTCCCGCGGACTCGCTCGAGCACAACATCGTGCTCTCGCTGCTCGGCTTGTCGAAGTC
>VBCT01000301.1 GCA_005882235.1 Betaproteobacteria bacterium | reverse complement strand
CATGTTCATGGTCTGCTCTCTCAGGTTGTGGAATTAAGAACTGTTGCGGGGGCGGCCCAAGGGGCTGAATCCGTCCCGGTACGCGCCATTCCTGCCGACACTTGTGCCAGGAACGGACCCGGAGGAGAAAGCCAATGGCCCTGTGCGAAGTCCACCCCGATCTCGCGCAGCGCGGCCAGACCCATCTCTCCATCCACGGCTTCGCCGATCGTTTTCTTGCCCAT
>VBCT01000300.1 GCA_005882235.1 Betaproteobacteria bacterium | reverse complement strand
CTGCTCGCGAACGAATTCGAGGAAGCGTTCGTCCCCGATCGAGGTGCCCGAAATATTGATGGCATAGGTTCCGCCAGTTGCGCCCTTGGAACCCAGGGAATTGATCTTGGCGAACGCGTCTTGAATGACCCACTGGTCTATCATGGGCATCATGTTGTAGCGTTCAGCGGCTGGAATGAACGCCATCGGGGGAACGATCTTGTCATGGTCGTCGAGCATTCGCACGAGCAGCTCGTAATGGTTGCTCCGGGGGGATTGATCCCCGATCGAATGGATTTCCTGTGCATGCAGGACGAAACGCCCTTCCTGGAGCGCTCGTTGCAGCCGGGACACCCATTCCATCTCGCCGCGCCGCAGGAACACCTCGCTGTCGTGCGGACGATAGAACTGAACGCGATTGCGTCCCTTCTCTTTCGCCATATAGCAAGCGGCATCGGCCGCCCCGAGGACGTCGGTGAGGGTGAGCATTCCATCCGCGATATGGACTACGCCGATGCTCGCGCCGATGGTGAACGACCTGCCTTCGCTGACAAAGCGAAAATCGGCGATGCACTTCTGCAGCTCGTCGGCGATGCGAATGGCCTCATGCATCGGGCAGCTTTCGAGCAGTACCCCGAATTCGTCGCCGCCCAGACGCGCAAGAGAATCTCCTTCGCGCACTTGCTGCTTCAACAACGCGCCCACCTGCCGCAGCAGCTGATCGCCGGCCGCATGTCCGCAGGTATCGTTGACGATCTTGAACTGATCGAGATCCAGGTACATCACCACGTGCTGTCGCCCCTGGTTGGCGGCTGTGTGTAAGGCCAGTCTGAGACGGTTTTCAAACTCGGGACGGTTGACCAAATTGGTGAGCTGATCGTGGCTCGCGTGATAGGCGAGCTTCACTGCGTATTCCTGCCCCAGCTTAAGTTCCTTCAGTTCCCGTTCTGCGCGGTCGACCCGACTGACCATGCCGTGTGTAAGGAAAATCCCAATCGGGACCAGAGTTCCCGCGACCGTCACGATCACGAGAAACAGCGTGGACCGGATCCACCGTGTGGCCTCACCCAGGGTGGTCGAGAACCGGTTTTGCCAAGGCCTCAGTTCTTCGTTGACCTGGATAATGCGGTTCAGTATGAGTCCGAGCCCCGATGGGTCCACACGACCGGACCGATGGAATGCGTGGAGCTCTTCGGCGGCCGCGTCGAGCCTCGCGAGGAAATCATCTCCGGTTCTCCATATATCGAGAACGCTCTTCATGTAGCTCACGCGGTGAAAGCGTTGATACAGGCTGATGACGCCGGAGATGTCATCCGGATGGGTTCCGCCTTCGATGAAGCCAGCCCGCACGGCGGAGTAGTCCGGAACAGATTTTTCAAGCTCGAACCTGGCCCTTTGGAAACCCAGCGGCACCATGATCGCTTTTCGATAGCTGCGGAAATCGGACTCGGATTTGGTCTCGGCGAAACGCAACAGGTGGAAAACCGCTTCCTTCTGATTCTTCGACCACAGGCTCTCGCCTTCGACGTATGCCCGACCCGCGGTGAGGATGTCTATGCTGACAATGGCAAGCCACACCAGCACAGCGACGATCGCGAGGAATGGCGAAACGATCAAGAGCATGCGTTTGCTCATTGCGAGCCATTGCGTGACTTTCGCAAACGAAGTCACAAGGACTTTAATGTCAACGTACGCCATGGTTGTTTGTCCGTATTACTTTCCCCTCCGGAACTTTCGAGGTACCGGAAAAAGTTAGCGCTCGCATTCGTCAGCAAATCGAACCGCTTCGAGACCTTAAGAGAGCACGTAATGTGCCTGCGAGCGGAGCAAACAGGACATCGGGAAACCGTGCAAATTACCGCTCGATGCTGAATCTTCCTTCTATCGAGCTTTGACAGGCGACGACTTCTCGCCAGAGACGGCAGGGTTTCAACAGCTCGCGATGCGGAAATACGCTGGCCTAGGGCCGTGCAGCACGCTGGAAGCTGATGTCCCCGTAGTAGGCGTGCACCTTTTCGCCGGTGTTGTCCGTGTCGGTCATGATGCCTACCGAACGCGTCATCGGTGGCTCCTCGCCGAAGGCGCGCTTGTAATCCTCATGGACATTGCGCACTTCTTCTCGCCACTCGCCGAGACGGTCGTTGCCGCTCTCGGCAACGATCATCTTGACGCGGGTAGTGTGCTGGTTGGTGATAATGGTGCTCACCGGGGCGCGGTTCTCCCAGATGTACA
The DNA here is from genome assembly GCA_005882235.1 of Betaproteobacteria bacterium. Lineage (GTDB taxonomy): Bacteria > Pseudomonadota > Gammaproteobacteria > Burkholderiales > SG8-39 > VBDM01. The sequence goes on along the minus strand of VBCT01000300.1, from coordinate 163 downwards.
TCAGCGTCGCGTAGGACATCTCGTAGCCCGTCTACATCTTCATCTGGCTCGCGAAGAGCCTGTCCTCGAACGACCACTTCGAGGTATCGCCCTGAAAAGTGACGATCATGCGCACGGGGGAATCCTCGCGGTTGCGCCGAGTATTGTCGGCGCCCGCGATCAG
>VBCT01000299.1 GCA_005882235.1 Betaproteobacteria bacterium | reverse complement strand
GCGGTCAGGCGGATGCAAGGGACGTTATTTTAGCCTATGCGGCGGCGCCTTCGTGTCCTATCATTGCGCCGTACACTGGAGACGCGGATGCTGATCAACTGCGCGGCATATCAGGACGGCAAGAAGCTCGGCGACGTCGCGCCCGAGGACATCGGCAAGTACGTCAGCCGGCCCGAGTGCTTCGTGTGGGTCGCGATGAAGGACCCGGGGCCGGGCGAGCTCGCCGCCATGCAGCACGAGTTCGATCTGCACGAGCTCGCCGTCGAGGACGCACGCCACGGCCACCAGCGTCCCAAGATCGAGGAGTACGGAGACTCGCTGTTCGCGGTGCTGCACAACATCGAGTTCGTGGGCGGCGAGATCAAGGTCGGCGAGGTCGACATCTTCGTCGGCAGGAATTTCGTGCTGTCCGTGCGCAACAAGGCCGAGCCGGGCTTCGCCGCCGTGCGCGCGCGCTGCGAGCGCGAGCCCGAGCTCTTGAAGCACGGCGCAGGCTTCGTGTTCTACGCTCTGATCGACGCAGTCGTCGACAGGTATTTCCCCGTGCTCGACGCAATCGAGAACGAATTCGAGAAGTTCGAGACACAGATTTTCTCCGGCAAGTCGCTGCGCGCCAACATCGAGGGGCTGTACTACGTGAGGCAGAAGCTCACCACGCTGCAGCACGCGGTGCTGCCGCTGCTCGAGGCGGTCGGCAAGCTGTACGGCGGCCGCGTCCCGCAAGTGTGCTCGGGGCTGCAGGACTATTACCGGGACGTCTACGACCACCTGGTTCGGATCAATCAGAACATCAACAGCCAGCGCGACACCGTGACCACCGCGATCCAGGTGAACGTGGCCATGATCACCTTCGGCGAAACCGAGGTGACCAAGCGCCTCGCGGCCTGGGGCGCGCTCATCGCGGTGCCGACCTTCATCGCCAGTCTCTACGGAATGAACTTCGTGCAGATGCCGGAACTGAAATGGGCGTTCGGCTATCCGATGGCGCTCGGCGCGATGGCCGCGATCAACATCTACCTCTGGTTCCGCTTCCGCAAGGCGGGCTGGTTGTGACTCAGTAGGGAAACCGGGGACAGACCACGGTTTTACCGCTGTTTTGGACTGAAAACCGTGGTCTGTCCCCGGTTTCTCGCGGCGTAGAGGGACCGGAAGGTCCTGCTGGACTTCGGCGCAGGGAAAAACCGCCCGCGGGTCCATTCCCCTCCGAAGGGCAGCATGCCGATCATGCCGTCGCGGCCCCCGAGGAAGCGCAGGAACCGCACGGCGATCGCCGTCGCGAGCGCATACAGGCGCGGACGCTGCGCCGTCCACGCCCACAGGCGCAGCGCCGCCACCTCGCGCCACGGGCGCAGGCCGCGATCCACTTGTTTTTCGCGAAGCTTGCGCAGCAGCTCGGGAAGCGGGATCTTGACGGGACACGCAACCGAGCACGCACCGCAAAGCGTCGCCGCGTGGGGAAGATCGAGCGCGTTCTCCAAGCCGACGTAACTGGGCGTGAGTACCGAGCCCATCGGGCCGGGGTAGACCCAGCCGTAGCTGTGCCCTCCGACCGCCCTGTATACGGGGCAGTGGTTCATGCAGGCCCCGCATCGGATGCAGCGCAGCATCTCCTGCATGTCCCCGCCCACGAGATTGGTTCGGCCGGCGTCGACCAGGATGAAGACCATGTGCTCGGGACCGTCGCGATCCTGCCGCCCGCGCGGACCGGTGAAGAGGCTCACGTAGTTGGAGATCGCCTGGCCGGTCGCCGATCGCGTCAGGAGCCTGAGCAGGGTCGAGAAATCCTCCAGCGTCGGGAGCACCTTCTCGATGCCGGTGATGCACACGTGCACGCGCGGCAGCGTCGTCACCATGCGCCCGTTGCCTTCGTTCGTGACGATCACGCCCGATCCGGTTTCGGCGATCAGAAAGTTGCCGCCCGAGATGCCGAGATCGGCCGAGAGGAAATGCTCCCGCAGCACTTCGCGCGCTTCGCGGGTCATGCGCGGGATGTCGTCCTTGCGCGGCGCGTGGTGATGGGCCTCGAACAGGTCGGCGACGTCCTCTTTGCTCTTGTGAAGCGCCGGAGCGATGATGTGCGAAGGCGGCTCCCCGGCGAGCTGAAGGATGTATTCTCCGAGGTCGGTCTCGATCGGCGTGACCCCGTTCGCCGCTAGCGCTTCGTTCACTCCCGCTTCCTCGGAAAGCATGGACTTCGACTTGATCGCCTTCCTGACGCCGTGCCGGCGGCAGATCTCGACGAGCAGCTCGCACGCCTCGGCGCGGGTCTCGGCAAAGAGCACCGTCGCGCCGCGACGCACGGCTTCCGCTTCGAAACGCTCCAACCAGGCATCCATGCTATCGAGCGACCGGTCGCGGATCGCGGCACCCTCTCCCCTCAGCTTTTCGAAGAGCTCCGGGCCGAACTCCGCCACCGCGTTGGCGCGAAGCGCAGTGAACCCCGTGGACTGGAATTTGCGCAGGTTCGCCTGCAGGGTCGCGTCGGCGAGTGCCTCCCCCGACCTTGCTTTGAAGTGCATTGATTGGACCTGCAAAGGCGCTAGCCCTCGGTCGTTCCGGCGAGCACTTCGGCGACGTGCAGCACCCGCGTCTTCGCGTCTCCGCGGCGGCGCAGCCGCCCCTCGATGTTCAGCATGCA
>VBCT01000298.1 GCA_005882235.1 Betaproteobacteria bacterium | reverse complement strand
CACCAGCAGCGCGAGCAGTCGTTGACTCCGGCTCACGAGAACCAGCCGGCGCGCCGGATCTTCTCGCGCTCCTTGAGCGCCTCGACCAACGTCGCCTTCATCACCGGGCGCGTCACCTCGTCCTCGTGGAACCCCAGGGGCACTTCGAGTGCTTCGAGTTCGCTCCAAAGTGGCTCGTAGTACGGATCGTGCCAGTTACGTCCGTTGACGGAATTGGGGCGCAAGAAGATGGCCTTGAAGCCGAGCTCCCTCACGGCCGGGCGCGTCTCCGCGACGGCGTCGTCGACGTCGAACGGCGAGATCATGCCGGCGCCCAGCAACCGCGCGGGGTCGATCGCGCAGAAGTCGTAGAGCCAGTCTGCTCTACCGCGGCACCGTCGAGTGCGGCTTCATGGTCTGGACGTCACGGATCTCCTCCTGAGGAGCAAGGAGCTGGTGCGCGAGACGTCACCGTTCGCCGACAAGACCGCCAGGCTCGGACGGAACGCCTGGTGAGGTTCTCCTCATAGACGCGCACTCTTATCAGGCATCGCGCCTGATAATTGCCTATTCATAGCCCATGAGAACCTGCGTGTCCGCACCTTGGTCCTTGAACTCGGCCAGGTAGGAGTCGATGACGGCTAACCGACTGCCGTTCAGCGCCACGCCGCGGATTGCGGCTCCGCCGGCTGTCCGTTCAACGGGTATCGCTCTTATGTGTCTTTCATGAAGTTCGTCGGACCCGCCGCCGGAGCGCTGTCGGCGCCGCCGAGAGAAGGGTCACCTTCCGCGCGCCCTCCTTGAATTGCTTCCGGACGTCGTCGGCGTCGCTGTCGCCGTGGGGTGATCGGAAAGAGATGACGATCGTACTTCCACCAGTCGAGCCCGATCTCCTGCGCCTTGGCGATGGAGCACATGGTCATCCGAATGCGCATTGTGAGGAGCTCGATCTCGGCGATCGAGATGCGAATGTCGCCGGCGATGGAAAGGCCCTTGTCGAGCACGCGGTCGAGAACATCGATGGTGCTGATGGCCCGATGATGTGCACTTCTCTCTAAGGACATTCCCTCCCCCGGAGCCGGCAGCGAGTCAGAAATCGACGATAGTGTACAACGTTGGTGCCTAACCCGATGTCTCGAAATATCGGCCACTTGAACTCGATGGTGGCGAAACGTCTACCCATTGCCGCCTTCACTGGCTGAGCGCCTTCTAGGGAAAAGTTTCCTCCTTGGCAGCGGGGAAATCCTGGTGTCACCAGGACGCGTCGATGCGCCCTCCGCCCCGGCCCAAATTCCTCGCGTCACTCAATCACCCGATCCGCGCGGAGCAGCACTGAGGGCGGGATCGTCAGGCCAAGCGCTTTCGCGGTCTGCGCATTCATCACAAGCTCGAACTTGGTGGGTTGTTCGATCGGCAGGTCGGACGGCTTCGCGCCGCGCAGAAGCCGATCCGCATACGTGGCCAGCCGCACATAGGTGTTCTGCTGGTTAGCGCCATAGCTCATGAAACCGCCGGCATCGACGTATTCGCTCCACCCGAACATCGAGGGCAATCTATGGTCAAGCGCGAACTCCGCAATCTTCACACGCCGAGACAGGGTCGTGCCCTCGGGGAAGACGATAATGGCATCCGGCCGCGCCTGCCGAACTGCATCGAATGCGGTGTCCAGCTGGCCGATGGAGCTGAACGGCACGTAGGCGATCGTGACCCCGAGAGGGTGCGCTGCCGCCTCGGTCGCGCGCCGCTCTGAGGGCTCGCCCGGGTGATCGACGTTCGATAGAACGGCCAAGGTTCGCAGCCGCGGTACGGCCTCCTTGATCAGCTCCACCCGCTTTCCGGCGATCTCCAGGGACATGAACGTGCTACCCGTGAAGTTGCGACCGGGTCTGCTCAGGCTGTTCGCGATGCCCAGCTCGACCGGGTCGCCGCTGATGACGAAGAGAACGGGCACGTTCTCGTCGCCTTTGACCGCGCGCGTGGCGAGGCCGCTCGAGACGATGAAGAGAACCTTTCTCTGGATCAGGTCGGCTACGGCGGCCGTCAGCCCCTCGATGTTTCCTGGCGAATAGCGCAGGTCGAGGACGACGTTCGTCCCTTCGACATAACCGTGCCGCCGCAGGCCCTCTCGAAATCCGTCGATGAATGGATCGGGTTGGGCCTCGATCGAAATCCAGCCGATATGCGGAGTGGCTTTAGCTTGCTGCGCCCACGTCAACCGCGGCAGCAAGCAGCTTCCGGTCCCCACCAGAAACACTCGGCGCGTCGAACTCATGGCGGAGGCTTCCGGCGCGGAGTATAACGCGCCGCCGGTCGCCACGGCTTGGGAACAGCGCGCCAGTTACCGCGACAGGCGTGAGGCACGGCGAGCTCCCTCCGAGCACATCCCTCTATCTCGTCTGCCCAACGCTAAGTGAGCAGCCGCGGCGAGCGCACGCGAGTCTGATCGACTGTGCTGTTGGGCAGCCACCATTGAAACGCCTTGACGGTCAGAATGTTGCGGCCGTTAGTCAATGATCTGATCCGCGCGTACAAGATGGACGACGGAATCGTCAGGCCGAGCACCTTGGCCGTCTTCAGGTTGACGACCAAATCGAACTTGGTTGGCTGTTCTATGGGTAGATCACCTGGCCTGGCGCCCTTGAGGATCTTGTGGACGAGGAGTGCCGCGCGGCGCATTATCTCCAATCGGTTCGGCCCATAGCTGACGACAGGGCCTTGCCGATCAGATCGTCAAGGAGGTATTTCAACCACAGCAGCCGCTGCCAAGCGCCTACAACCGTTCGGAGTGGCTACTCGTCAAGGATCATTCGGATGATCATCGCGCGCGGCGACTTATTGGACGCTGTACGCTACGAGAAGGACGCGATGGCGTATAGGAAAACGGTCGATGCGATGTACTCCACGCTGAAGCGGGTCTCCACAATGAGGGTCGCGCTCAAACCGATT
>VBCT01000057.1 GCA_005882235.1 Betaproteobacteria bacterium | reverse complement strand
GACCTTGGAAACGATGGTCTGTTTGTCCTCTCCCACGGTATAGATCGTCAGCCGGTCGGCGTTGAAGAGGGTACAAATGTCGGCGCTGACTTCCAGCATGATTTCGTCCACGTTGCTCGTGGCGTGGATCTTGTTGGTGACGGTCTGGAGATTCTTCTGAAACGTCAGCCTGCTGTTGACGTCAGAGGCCGCGCCCGGATGCGTTTGCAATACCGCGCTCATAGGCAATCCACCTTAAGGTTCATCACGGCGAAATATCCCGATAATCAATTACTTTACCACTGTTCCCACTGTTCAGCCCGCGCGGCTGACCCGGGCGAGGGCGTTTTCCACACACCGGCCGCGAAACGCCTAAAGCACCGTAAGCCGGCTGCCCGACCGACCTCTTCGTTGCCAAGCGAAAATCGCGCCTACCGCCACCCGATTCGACCGCGGTTCCCTAGGGCGAGGGTCGGCGTGCGAGGCTTCTCCCGTCCCTCACGCTCCGCCCTTCGTCTCCCCCCAGAGCCCGCCCGCAAGCACGAACGCACGGTACCCGCGCTGAGCGAGGAGAAATGCCGCGGCGGCGCTGCGTCGCCCGCTCTGGCAATAGAGCACGTACTCTTTCCCTTTGTCCAGCACGCCAAAAGCGTTGCGGATTTCCGAAAGGGGAATATTGATGGCACCCGCGAGCTTGTCATATTGATATTCCGAAGGGTAACGCACGTCGACCCATTGGGCTCCCCTTGCGATCTTGTCGCGCGCCTCCTCCGCCGACAGGCGGTGCAGCAGCGGTTCCCGGAGGAGCTCGGCAAAGTCCTTCCGGGATAGCCGCAGGAGAGCGCCGTCTGTCTTCATCGTAACGGTGGCGTTGCGCCTGGCTTCCGACACCAGCGCTTCCTCGCCGAACGCGTCGCCGCTTTTCAGATCGGCGAGCAGCATCGAGACTCCTCCGACCGTCCGTTCGACCTTGCACCGGCCGGTTTCGATCACGAAGTAGAAATCCCCTTCAGCGCCCTCGCGGATCACCGCATCGCCCTTCTTGACGTCGATGCGCTCAAAGCGGCGCAGCAGCTCGTTGATGTGAGCCGGCGGCAGTCGCGAGAACTCGCCGTATTTGAGGCTGCTTACGCTGAACATTCCGGACATCAGGGTCCAGCTGGCGGGCAAACTCCCCTCGTCTCCGGCTTTCTTCTGTTTTTCCGAGCGGTCGGCGGATACGGCTTCATCCCAAGTAGCCATGACGTCGAGCAGATCGTCGTCGATGCGCATCAGCTCGACGTCGGTGATCGCCTTGACGCTGGTGAAAACCTCGCCCCGCCGGCCCAGCGGATATCGTGAACGCTCGGAGCCCCCTACCAGCACTTTCGAAGAACCATCCGGATAGGTAAGGACGAGCTCTCCCCGCAGGAGATAAACCGCCTGGCCCACGATCCCGCGCACGAGAAAGGGATTCGAATTCTTGCGCGCGGTCTCTACGTGACAGAGATCGACGAGTTCGTGAAGCCTTGCTTCGGGAAGCGAAGCGACAGGTTCAAGAGTCTTCAGCGTTTCGATGCGTACTCTGTTTGCGCACATCGCGCGTTCCTCGCTCACCGCGGGCGGTTCCGCGTCTTCCCCTCAAAATTCGAAAACTTGATTGTTTTGCAGCATGCGCGGCCGGTATTGACCGGCGTCCTCCTCGATTTCCTGCATCGTGAGCTCGATTTCGCCGGGCTTCAGATGCGTGATATAGATCTCCGCGCTACGTTCGAGTTTTGCGAGCTCTTCGGCGAGCATGCTCGGACAAAGGTGCTTCGAAATGACCGCCAACTCCCTTTCCCGGTTGCAAAAAGCGGTCTCGATAATCAGATACCTCAGGTTGGAGATCTTGTTGACCACCGCCCAAAGAGGGTCGTTGGTTGTCGTGTCGCCGGTAAACACCAGACTCTCCCTGCCGGAATCGAGGTGATAGCCAACTGCAGGCACGACATGATTTGCCGGTAGCACGGTGAGCTTGCGCTTTTTCAGCTCGACCGTATCACCGACCTGGATCTCGCGGTATCGAAGGAAGGGTTTCTCGGGACTCGGGATCTGGGCGAAATCGGGCCAGATGCTCCAGTTGAAGATGTGATTGCGCAGGATCTCCAGCGTTGCCGGAACGGCCCAAAGCGTGAGCGGCTGGTCGCGCATCCCTCCGACAGTATCGACCATGAACGGGATGCTCGCGACGTGATCGAGGTGCGAGTGCGTGAGAAAGATGTGATCGATGAGAGAGAGCTCGGTGAGCGAAAGGTCGATGACCCCCGTCCCGGCGTCGATGAGAATGTCGTTGTCGAGCAGCATCGACGTGGTGCGCAAGTGCCGGCCTCCTATCCCGCCGCTGCACCCCAGGATTCGCAGCTTCATGGAACGGGGCCCATCGCTATTTCTCGTCGAACACGGTCACGCCGGTCCATTCGGGTGGCGGCGGGCTTCGGCGCTTTCCGGCCACTTCGTTCGCGTACAACTCGTAGAGAGCGCACCCGGGGTTCATGCGCTGCAGGTTTAGGAGGTTGACTTCCACCTGATCCCACTGCCGGGAACGGTAAGACCTGATCGTCTGGTGCCAGAGCTTGAGCTCGTCCAGAACCTTTTTCTCGACCTCGGCCTCCAGGCCCATTGGCTCGTAGATCGTGATTGCCTCGTCCTTGCCCTTGACCTTGATCTTGTCGATCTCCTTGAAAACCACGTCCTTCACAAGCGCCCGGGTCCTCTCCCCGACGAGTATCCCCACGCCGTAGTACTTGGTGCGTCCTTCCAGCCGGGAAGCGACGTTTACGGCATCTCCCATGGCGGTGTACGCCATGCGTTGTCTCGATCCCATGTCCCCAACCCGCACGTTTCCAGAGTTGACGCCGATGCCGATTTTGAGGTTCGGCCAGCCGCGCGCGGTGAATTTTTTATTCAGCTTATCGCACTCGCGCAGCATCTCCAGTGCCGCAAGAACGCCGTTGCGCGGGTGATCCTTGTCTTCCACCGGAGCATTCCAGAAAGCCATAATCGCGTCGCCGATGTACTTGTCGAGCGTGCCGCGGTATTTACCCCGGATGATATTGCTCATGTCCGTGAGGTACTCGTTGATGTATTCGCGCAGGTGCTCGGGACTCAGCGCTTCCGATATGCTGGTAAAGCCGCGCACATCGGAGAATAGTATCGTGAGGTCGGTACTCCTCGGGGCCATGGTGTACTGCTCGGGGTCCTCCGCCATGATGCCCACGAGCTCGGGAGGCACATATTGCCCGAAAAGCTCCTCCAACTGGCGTTTCGAGCGCGTCTCGACGAAGTATCCGTAAGCCATGTTGACCGTGTACAGGGTCACTGTCATGAGCACCGAGGCGGCAAGCGGCAGCACCAAGTCCGCAAAGGACCACAACCACAAGTCCAGCAGCGTGATGAGCGTCATCCCGGTCACCGTAGCGACGGTGGCCCAAAGCGGCGCGAGCATCGGGATGAGCAAGGTGAGCACGATACCGCCGGTGACGAGCAGCAACAGCTCCGCTCCGAGCATGTAAGGCGGCTTGTGCTTCAGTTTGCCGTCGAGTATCCCGGCGATGAGGTTGGCGTGAATCTCGACCCCGGGATAGACTTTGTCGACCGGGGCCGAGCGAAGGTCGAACAGAGAAGGCGTCGACGTACCGATTAGAGCAATCCTGCCTTTCGCCCTTTCCACCGGAACTTTGTCAGACCAGATGTCGGCGAGCGAAATATACGGAAAGCTACCGCGCGGACCACGATAGGGCACGAGTGCGGCAACTTCGTCGTCGACCGGGATCCTGAGCTGTCCGACTTCCAGCCACTCCAACCCCGTGTAGCTTCCCCTGATAAAGGGCTCCGGCGCATTGCCTGTAAGGACCTTCGGGAGAGCGAGCGCCGTCTTGTTGTTGCGTACGGCATCCTGCATCCCCAAGTACAGTCGCACGATCGCGAGAGAGAATGCTTCGTAATACCCGCCCTTGTATTCCATCAGCGTCGGCACACGCCGCGACACGCCGTCATCATCCACCAGCGAGTTGAAATGCCCGGCGTTGGCTGCGCTCGCTTGAAGCTCAGGCAGGTTGGCGCCGTAGCCTTTCCAAATTGCAAAGTGGATTCTCTTGTTGCCAAAAGTACCGGGGGGAAGCACCGGTTCCGGTAGAGCCCCGCTCTCCACTGCATCCTCGTTGCCGTTGAAATAGTAGCCGAGAACCACCGGACGGCCGCGGAGAAACTTCGTGAAGCTCGCATCGTGGTCGAGCTCCGGGCGCAGTTCCTTCAGGGCCGACTGGAACGGGCCCACGTCCTTCAGCCGGGTCCTGGCCAGCTTCTCGAGCACCGGCAGGCCCGAGCTCTCGTCGGGCTCGGCAAACACGACGTCCAAGCCGACTATGAGCACGCCGTATTTGTCGAAGAGCTTTTGCATCAGGGCAGTGATCTTGTCGCGGCCCCAGGGCCAGCGACCGAGCGCGCGGGAATCTAGGCTGCGCTCGTCGATATCGAGGATGACGATGCGGTCATCGGGCGTCCCCGGCATGGTCAGCCGGAGCCGGTAATCGTAGATGATGTTGTCGAGCTGATTGATGAAGCCGATGCGGTAGCTCTTGTAGGCATTTCCTACGACGTGGCCTACGAATACCAGAACTACCAGCAGGCCGAGCGCGATCCGAACGATGTGCTGCTTCAGTCTTCCTCCCCGGGTCGGTTCTGAAGAGCCGAGGCTCAGGTCTTGAGGAAGAATTCCATCTTGACCCCGGCGAGTTCGATCACGTCATGGTCGTTCAAGGAGTGCGCCTGGGCGTCGAGGGTCTTGCCGTTCACCACCGGAAAGCTTACCCCCTCTACGTGGGTGATGAAAAAGCCCTGGGGCCGGCGCGTGATAACGGCCACCTGGACGCCGGGTTTGCCGAGTGTCGTGAGCGGTTTGGTGAGATCGAGCTCCTTGCCGGCATTGGCCCCGGAGAGAAGCTGCAGCGCCCCATTTTTTTGAGGCACGGCTGCCGGCTTGGGCGGCGCGACGGGCGCGGCGGTCGCACTCTGGCCCGCGACGGTGTCGCTGAAATTTCTTGCGCCTCCCGCAGCCGCTGCCGCCACAGGGGCCGCCACAGGAGCCGCAGCAGCGGCGGGCGCGGGGGTAGCGGCTTTCACCGAACCGGGGCGGAGCACCATGGTCTTTTCGAAATCCGCCGCCTTGGCTTGCCCCGCCACGGCTTCATTCACGTACTTCAGTTTGTATTTGCCAAGCTCGATGATGTCGTTGTTCTGCAGGAAGTGCTTCTTGATCGGCTGTCCGTTGACCACGGTGCCGTTGGTGCTGCCGAGATCCTCGAGAAACGAGTCCTGCAGGATGGTGACGATGACGGCATGTTCCCCGCTCACTGCCAGATTGTCGATCTGGATGTCGTTGTGCGGCTTGCGGCCGATGGTGGTACGTTCCTTGGTCAGGGCAATCTCCTTGAGGACCAAGCCGTCCATACTGAGTATCAGCTTCGCCATAGCAGTATCCCTCTGCTCAAACTATTTCAAGCTATTTGAACCAGCTCATCATCTTGCCCACGATGCTGCGCGGCGCGGGGTAGTCCCGCAGCACCCGGACCAGGATTACCGAAATATTGTCTCGGCCCCCGTTGTCATTGGCCGTTTGCACCAAGTGCTGCGCACATAGTTTCAAGTTGGAGCTGAGCGTCTGCAGCGCGAGGCCGATGTCGTCGTCGCTCACCATATCACAAAGGCCGTCCGAACAGAGCAGATAAATGTCTTCCGGCTGCGTCTCGTAGTCGTGGATCTCCGCTTCGACGATCGGATCGATACCGAGCGCGCGCGTAACCAGATTCTTGTTCTGGGACTGTCGGGCCTGTTGCGGTGTGATCACGCCGCTGTCGATCTGCTCCTGGAGAAGCGAATGATCTTTGGTCACCTGCCGGAGCTCGCCGCCGCGCAGCCGGTACATTCGCGAATCCCCGATGTGCGCGACGGTCATCTTGTTGTCGTAGAACAGGGCGACGACCAGAGTCGTCCCCATGCCGGCATACTGAGGCTGGCTCTGTGCGGCCTGGTAGATCGACGTGTTCGCCTTGGCGATCTGCTCGTGCAACAGCTGATGCGCGACGAGCTGGCCGCTGTGTGCGTCGATCTCGTATGGAACTCTCTTCTCCAGCAGCTGCTGCAGCTCGGTAATGATCACCGTCGTGGCCATGCCGCTTGCCACCTCGCCCGCGTTGTATCCCCCCATGCCGTCGGCCAGCACGACGAGGCCCTGGTCCCCGTCCGACGCGATCGAGTCTTCGTTATGCGACCTGACCATTCCGGGATCGGTACAACTCGCGACTGCAAGCGCTCCCGACAAAGTCATGATGCTTCGACGAAAGTCACAGGCTGATGTCGACGCCGGCGCCGACCGCTGCAGCGGAAGGACCGCCCACAGTAGCTCGCAACGCATCCGCGAATTCCTCGCCCGTCTGGTAACGCTCGCCCGCGTCCTTGGCCATCGCCTTGTCCAGGAAGGCGACCAGAGCCGGCGGCAGGGTCGGGTGGTACTGCAGGATATCCGGCGCATGTTCATTGGCGATCCTGTACATGAGTTGCGCCATCGAATCTCCCTCGAAGGGTAGTTTGCCGCAAACAAGCTGATACAGGCTTATCGCCAGCGAGAACAGATCGCTGCGCCCGTCGATCTTCTTGCCCTGGAGCTGTTCCGGCGACATGTAGGACGGCGTACCGAGCACCATTCCGGTTTTTGTCTTGGACGAATCCGTGATGCGGGCAATTCCGAAATCGGTCACCTTGACGGCGTCGCTTTGAGGCTCGTACATGACGTTGGCCGGCTTCACGTCTCGGTGCACCACATTCTGCCTGTGCGCGTAGCCGAGCGCGTCGGCCACCCTCGCCACGATCGAGATGACCTTGTCGGGCGAGAGGGTGCTGCCTGGTTTGGTAAACGGAACCAGATCCTGACCCTTCAGGAGTTCCATCGCGATGTAGCACAGGTCGTGCTCTTCGCCGGCGTCGAAGATAGTCACGATGTTCGGGTGGCTAAGACGCCCCGCGGTCTCGGCTTCGCGAAAAAAGCGCTCCTTGACCTCGACGAGCTCGTCCGCCTCGAATTCCTGGGCAAGCGCCATGGTCTTGATCGCCACGACGCGTCCGATTTTCGGATCCTTGCCGAGATACACGGTACCCATTGCGCCCTTGCCGAGCTCTTTTTCCACTCGGTAGCGACCGAGCATCGGCTTCTCGGCGCCCCCGCCGAGCGCGAGGGTTCCGCCGGGGTGGGTCTGCGCGCCGCCGAGAACAAGGGTTTCCGACATCTGCTTGGCGCGCGACAACCTCGCTTCGAGGTCGCGGAACTTCGGGTTGTAGTCGGCCATGTAGCGGAATACGGATTCGGCCTTGTTGAACTGGCGCTTGCGCTCGAAGTCGAGGGCTAGGTTGTACAGGTTGTCCAGCACCGCGTCGGACATCGGCACTTGGCGGAACTTGTCCCAGGCGAGGTCGAGCTGCCCCTGCGCCTGGTAGGCGATCCCGAGCATGCGGTTCGACTCCGCGGAGCTCTCGTCGGATTTCTGCTTGCCGCGCTCGGTGACGACGAAGCGCTTGGTCACGAGCAGGACGTGGCCTACGACCAGGAGAGTGAGCGGCAGCATGAATTGCAGCCACAAGCCCTGGCCGGTCATGAGCACAAAGTGTGTCGCGAGCAGGAGCGCAGCGACACCGGCGCTCAGCGCGGCGCCGAGACCGGCGGACAACCTCGGCAACAGCGCGATCAGATAGACCGCGATGCCCAGATACACCAGCCTTTCGACGACCCAGCCCCAGGTCGGCGCGACGAAAAAATGCCCCTGCAGGAGCGACGAGACCGTGTGGGCCTGAAGCTCGACAGCCGGCATGGCCGGATTCACCGGCGTCACGAATATGCTGCCGACCCCGGCAGCCGTCGGTCCGATCACCACGATCTTGTCGCGGTATTTTTCCAGCGGGATCTTGCCACTCGCCACGTCGTAGAACGAGTCCTCCTGAATGGCCGGCCTGCCGTCGCGATCCTTGTAGAAATACGTGAACATCTGCATCGTCGGATCCGCGCTCACTCGGAAATTGCCGATCTGCAGCGCTTCACCGGGACGGATCTTGATGTCCTTGGCGGTCAGATTGAGGCTCCTTGCGACCATCATGACCGCCAACGACGGATAGTATTCATCGTAGTAGGTGATGGCGAGCGCTTCGGTGCGGATCGCCCCGTCTACGTCGGGAACCGAGTTCAAATGCCCCACCGCGGCTGCGGCGGCCCCCAAACTGTCCACAATCGGGACTTCGACGCCGCTGGTGAAGAGCGGCAGATCGCCGCTGCCGCCCTGGATCGAGAGGGCGTTCTTGCGCACGAATTCGGGAAGAGGCTTGTCGGGCTTGCCACGCGGCTCGCCGAACGTGAACAGCAGAGGCAGCACCACATTGCCCGCCTTGGCCAAACTCTCGGCGAGCTTCCTGTCGGTGTTGAGTGCGCTCTCGGCTTCCTGCA
>VBCT01000056.1 GCA_005882235.1 Betaproteobacteria bacterium | reverse complement strand
ACGCCGTCGCCGTGCGCCTCGACAACGTGCCGCTCGGTGTGGCGGAGGATGAGCTCGCGCGGGCTTCCCTCTGTGATGAAGCGCCCGCGGTCCATGATGGCGAGCCGCGCGCACAACCGCTCGGCCTCCTCCATGAAATGCGTGGTGAGGACAATGGTTTTCCCCCCGGCGAGGAGCTGCTTCAACCGCTCCCAGATCAGATGGCGCGCCTGCGGGTCGAGCCCCGTGGTGGGTTCGTCCATGAAGATCAGGTCGGGATCGTTGATGAGCGCGCGCGCGAGGGTGAGGCGCCGTTTCATTCCGCCGGAGAGCGTCTGGATTTGCGACGCGGCGCGCGCGGTGAGGCCCGCGAAGTCGAGCAGCTGGGGGATGCGCGCCCGGACGGCGCGCTCGGAGAGACCGAAGTAACGGCCGTAGACGAGCAGGTTTTCGCTGACGGTGAAATCGGGATCGAGGTTGTCCATCTGCGGCACCACACCCACGCGCGCGCGGGCGGGCCGCGCTTCACCGGGCACGGGGCGCTGCATCAGCTCGACCGAGCCGCCGTCGGGATCGGTGAGGCCGAGGCACAACCTCAAGGTGGTGGTCTTGCCGGCGCCGTTGGGGCCTAGCAGCCCGAAGCATTCGCCCGGCGCGATCGCGAAGTTCACGCCGGCGACCACCTCCGCGCCGCCGTAGGACTTGCGCAGGCCGTGAGCCACTAGTACCGCCATGAACCTTTGACGATGTTCTTGATGACGTTCAGGCGCAAGTGGAAGAAATGATCCGCGCCGGGAATGACCACGACCGGCAATTCCTGCGGCCGCGCCCAATCGAGCACCTTCGCGAGCGCAACGGTCTCGTCCCGCTCGCCGTGGATCACGATCGAGTCGCTGGGCACGGCCTCCGACGGAAAGCGGCCGACCGCGACGCCCACCAGCACCACGCGATGCGGGCTGGTGCGCTGCGCCACCTGCGTCTGAACCGCGGCGCCGAAGGAAAAACCCGCGAGCACGAGCGGCAAATCGCCGAAGTTCTCCTTGGCGTACGCAGCGACGCGGAGCAGGTCCTCGGTTTCGCCCCTGCCTTCGTCGTGCACGCCCTCGGAGGCGCCGACGCCGCGGAAGTTGGGGCGCAGCGCCACGTAGCCGAGCTCGAGGAAGGTTCTCGCGAGAGTCTGCACGACCTTGTTGTCGAGCGTCCCGCCGTAGAGAGGGTGCGGATGGGCGACGAGCGCCGCGCCGCGCGTTGCACCTGCAGGACGCTCGATGAAGGTCTCGATCCTGCCCGCCGCACCGTCGATGAAGACGCGCTCACCCGCCCCGCTCATATGCGGAGGCGTGCGACCACCCGGCCGGCCTTGAGGTGCTCCTCGATGATCTCGTCAATATCGGCGCGGTCGACGTAGGTGTACCAGACCGCCTCCGGGTACACCACGACGCAGGGCCCTTCCTCGCAGCGGTCCAGGCACCCCGCCTGATTCACCCGCACCTTACCCGGACCGGCGAGTCCCAATTCCTTGACCCGCTTTTTCGCGTAGTCGCGCATTCCGCTCGCACCTTTGTCGTTGCAGCAGGTCTCGCCGTTCTGGCGCTGGTTGCAGCAGAAAAAAACGTGTCTTTCGTAGTAGCTCATCACAGGTTCCGGATGTGGACGGTAAGCGAGTTGAGCGGCGCGCGACACCGGAAGCCGTGACTTCTGAGCCGCGCCCGCGCCGCTCGAACGAGCGTCACGCTAATTATACTGCGACGCGCGGGCGTCCTCGGGCGCGCTTCCTACTCATTTACCTGACCGCGGGCGGCGGCGAGCAGAACTAGATAGACCATCGCGGCGAACGGCCACACGGCGGAAACGACGCGCGTCGCGCCGTTGAAATTGAGAAAGTGACCCTGCTGCCACAGCGCGAAAGAGGCAGTCATGTACGGATTGGCGGGGGCGAGATTGACGAGGGCCGTCGCCGCCATCAGGGCAACGCCCGTGAGCGCGAGCTGCGCGATGCGTGGCATCCCTGCCGCGAGCAGCAGCAGCGGGATTGCTACAGCCACGCCATAGAGGGCACCGGGGGTCACCCAGGAGAGGATGTCCTGGGAGTTGACGAGCAGGCCGAATCCGAAGCTGTGCACCACCAGCGCCGCAGCCAGAAAGATCACGACCCCTCCCCGCGCCGGCTGGTCGCGCGCGGTGAGGCACAAGGCGAGCAATCCCGCCGCCAGGCCGTTCGCGCAGGCGACCCCGGCCTCCACGCGCAGGAATACTTCGGCGGGGTAGAGCTTGCCTGAGGGCGTCTTGAATAAATCGCGCAGATCGCCCGTGCCGAAGAGCAGCGTTTCGGGATTGAGCTGCGCGAACAGCCACAGCCCGAGCAGCACCAGCCCGAGATCGGTCCGGCGCCCCGGAACGAACAGCCTGTTGCGCAGGCGCTGCAGTCCTTCGGCGTCCATCAAGGGCCGCGTCGTGGCGAGGGCGGCGAGGGCGCCGGCCGCGCCGCCCACGGTATTGGCGAGCAGGTCGAGGTTCGAGGATGCGCGCGTAGGCAGGTAGAGCTGCAGCGACTCGAGCACGAAGCTCAAGGATGCCGAGCAGGCGAGGCCGAAACCCAGGGCGTAACTGCGGCGCAGCCAGGGATACACCGCCAACACGGCGAGAAAGCCGAGCGGCATGTAGCCGATGATGTTCGCGACGACGTCGAATACCGGGATGGGACGGGGAAACGGAGCCGTGAGGAAGGCGAACGGCGGCAGGCCACGGTCGCGCCAGCCCGAGAACGGGTGCAGGCTCGCGTAGACCACGAGCGGCAGGTACGCCACGAACAGGTAGCGCGCCAGAGTCGAGGGCTGCCAGAGGGCCATGACCGCTCATTTTCTCACGGCATAGGCTGCGCGAGCTCCGCTTGGTAGATCGCGAGCGCATCGGAGCCGAAAAGCGCAAACGTTATTCGCTCGATCGCGTCGTGCTCCCGAGTAAACCGGCGGCACTCGCGCACTGCGATCCTGGCGGCGCGTTCCATCGGATACCCGTAAACGCCGCAACTGATGGCGGGAAAAGCGACGGTGCGGATCCCGTGCGCGAGAGCGAGCTCGAGGCTGCGCCGGTAGCAGGAAGCAAGCAGCTCCGGCTCGCCGCTCGCCCCGCCGTTCCAGACCGGGCCGACGGTGTGGATCACGTGCTTCGCCGCCAGCAGATAGCCGCGGGTGATCTTTGCGTCGCCGGTGGCGCAGCCGCCGAGCGTTCGGCACTCGCGCAGCAATTCCGGCCCCGCGGCGCGGTGGATTGCGCCGTCGACCCCGCCGCCGCCGAGCAAGCTGGTGTTCGCCGCGTTGACGATGGCGTCCACCGCGAGCCGCGTGATGTCGGTCTCGATGGCGGTCAGCCGTTCAGACATCTAGAAATATTCTGTTCCTAGCAACCAGGCGACGCCTGCGATGAACGCCGAGCCTGGGATGGTGAAAATCCATGCCCAGATAATGTTGCCGGCCACGCCCCAGCGCACCGCGGACAGCTTCCTGGCCGAGCCCACGCCGATGATCGAGCCGGTGATGGTGTGCGTCGTGGACACCGGAATGCCGAGGCTGGTGGCGAGAAACAGCGTCATCGCACCGCTCGCCGAAGCGCAGAAACCGCCGACGGGCTTGAGTTTGGTGATCCGCATGCCCATGGTCTTGACGATGCGCCAGCCGCCGAAGAGCGTCCCCAGGCCCATCGCGGCCTGACAGGCGAGCACCACCCAGAAAGGCAGCGGCTCATTTGCGGCTGAAAGCCCGGATGCGATGAGCAGCATCCAGATGATGCCCATGGTTTTCTGCGCGTCGTTGCCGCCGTGTCCGAGACTGTAGAGCGCAGCCGAGACGAACTGCAGCCGCCGGAACCAGCGGTCCACGCGCCGCGGGGTCGAGCGCGCGAAGATCCAGGACACGGCGATCATCAGGGCGATGGCGAGCACGAAGCCGAACAGCGGCGATATCACGATTGCGGCGGCGGTCTTGAGAACGCCGCTCGCCACCAGCTTACTGACGCCGGCTTTCGCGACACCGGCGCCGATGATGCCGCCGACCAGGGCGTGAGAGGAGCTGGACGGAATGCCGTAGTACCAAGTAATGAGATTCCAGGTGATTGCGCCGCACAGCGCGCCGAAAACGACGTAATGATCGACGATGGCCGGATCGACGATGCCCTTGCCTATGGTGGTGGCGACCGCGAAGCCGAACACGAGAAACGCGATGAAGTTGAAGAACGCCGCCCAGGCGACCGCCCAGTGCGGGCTCATGGCGCCGGTGGAGACGATCGTGGCGATCGAGTTCGCGGCGTCGTGAAAGCCGTTGAGGAAGTCGAACGCAAGCGCGAGCAGGATCAGGAACACCACGATTTGGAAGCTGATCGACATGCGGGCCGGTCTTGGATCAGGAATTCTCGATGACGATGCCCTCGATGATATTGGCCACGTCCTCGCACTTGTCGGTGACCGTCTCCAGGTGCTCGTAGATCTCCTTCAGCTTGATCAGCTCGCGGGTGTCGGGCTCGTTGCGGAAAAGCTTCGCCATGGCCGAGCGCAGCACCTGGTCGGCGTCGGTCTCGAGCCGGTCGATGTCCGCGCAGATCTTCATGATTTTTTCCGCGTTTCCCATGTTGTTGAGGAGATCGACCGCAGCCTTGACCTTCTCAGCGCAGGCTACGCAGATCTCCGCGAGCCGCTTTGCTTCGTCGGGGATCTTGCGGATGTCGTAGAGGAACACGCTTTGCGATACGTCCTCCATCAGGTCGAGGATGTCGTCCATGCGGGTGATGAGCTGGTGGATCTCGTCCCCGTCGATCGGCGTGATGAAGGTCTGGTGCAGGAGGATGTTGTGGGCACGGCTCTCGGTCTCGCCCATGTTGTCCATCATCGCCTTCAGCTCGACGGCGCCTTGCAGGATGAGCGTGGCATGCTCGGTGAAATAGGTGAAGAACCGGCCTTCGTGCGGCATCAGGCGTGCGAACATGGAGTCTCCTTGGATCGGGCCGTGAAACCGGCCGCGCGCATTGTAGCCGAGTCCGGGCGGGAGCGGACTAGCGGGGGGCGCTGTGGCGATGCGCCTGCGGCGCGGCGCTTGGCACGATAGCGCCGAGGACCATGCCTAGGATGGAGAACGCGAGGCCGACCAGTGTCGGTGGCACGGCGGTGTCCGCCGCGATGAAAGCCGCGATCAGCCAGGCGACGAGTCCGAACACCGCGGACAGGATCGCGCCCGTATTGTTCGCTCTCTTCCAGAAGATTCCCGCCGCGAGTGGCACCAGCGCGGCCACCAGCGTCACGGTGTAAGCGTTCTGCACCATGTCGTACATCGTTTGCTTCGAGCGCAGGGCGAATACCAGGGCGGCGAATGTGAAGGACACCAGGACGACGCGAAGCGTGAGGAGAAACTGGCGGTCGCTCATGTTCGGATAGAGCGGACGGATGATGTTTTCCGTGCATAACGAGGTCGGGGCGATGATCGCCCCGCTCGCCGTCGACAGGATCGCCGACAGCAGCGCGCCGAAGAACAGCACCTGTATCCACATGGGCGTGTGCGCGAGTATGAACTCGGGCAGGAGGCGCTGTGTCTCGCGCGCATCCTGGGCCGACAGCAATGCCCCGAGCGATGGATCGATGAGGAGCCCGGCGCAGACGATGTAGATGGGCACGAACACGAAGGCGAAGTAGACCACCCCGCCGAGCAGACTGCCGGCGATCGCGGTCCTCTCGTTCTTCGCGGACGTGACGCGCTGGAAGATGTCCTGCTGCGGGATCGAGCCAATCGCGAGCGTGAGGAATGCGGTGATGAAGGCGAGCCATTCCTTGGTGCCGCCCTTGGGCCAGAACTCGAACTTTCCCGTTTCGGCGGCTGCGGCGATGATCCTTCCGGGCCCGCCCGCCACGTCGCCGACAAACCAGGCGATGACCCCGAGGCCGACGATGATCATGACCGACTGGAAGAGATCGGTCATGGCCACGGACCACATCCCGCCCCAGATGGTGTAGGCGAGGACGACGACACCGCTGATGACGATTCCAGCCTCGAGTGAGATGGCGCCGCCCGTCAGGGTCGAAAAAACCAGGCCGAGCGCGGTCAACTGCGCCGCGGTCCAGCCGAGATAGGAGATGGCGATGATCACGCTGGTACCGAACTCCATGGCGCGACCATACCGCTTGCGGTAGAAGTCGCCGATGGTGAGCAGGTCCATGCGGTAGAACGCGCGCGCGAAGAGAAGCGCGACGATGACCAGGCAGACGGAGGAGCCGAAAGGGTCGGCGATGATGCCGCCCAGCCCGCTCTTGGAGAATTCGACCGAAACGGAGAGCACGCTTTCGGCGCCGAACCAGGTGGCGAAGACCGTAGCCGTGTTCATGTAGAGAGGCAGGCTGCGGCCGGCGACGACGTAGTCCTTCGAGTTTTTCACCCGCATCGCCGCCCACAGGCCGATCGCGATCGTGACGAGCAGATAAAGAACGACAGACGCGATCAGCATGGGTGCAGATTATACGGCCGTGAAGAACACCACCCAGGCGAGCGCGGCGGCGAGCAGCAGGACGATCCATTCCAGCACCCGCGTGCGCCGCCGCTGCAACCTGATGAGGTCATCGAGCGCACGCTCGATGTGCCCAACGCGATCGTCTGCGAGCGCGCGGTGCAGAAGACGCGGCAGCTGCGGCAGCATAGTCGCCCAGCGCGGCGCCTCGTTGCGGAGCGCGCGCAAAAGACCCTTCAACCCGATTTGCTCGCGCATCCAGTTCTCGAGGAACGGCTTGGCGGTCGTCCATAGGTCGAGGTCGGGGTCGAGCTGGCGCCCGAGCCCCTCGATGTTGAGCAGCGTCTTCTGCAGCATGACGAGTTGCGGCTGAATCTGGACGTTGAAGCGGCGCGAGGTCTGGAATAGGCGCACGAGGGCCCGCCCGAAGGAGATCTCCTTCAGCGGCCGGTCGAAGAAGGGCTCGCAGACAGCGCGAATCGCGCCCTCGAACTCGTCCATTCGCGTGTCGGCTGGCACCCAGCCCGCCTCGAGGTGCGCCCGCGCCACTCGGGCATAGTCGCGCCTGAAGAAACCGAGGAAGTTCTGCGCGAGATACTGCTTGTCCACCTCGGTGAGAGTTCCCATGATGCCGAAGTCGAGTGCGACGTAGCGGCCCTCGGGCGTCACCAAGATGTTTCCCGGGTGCATGTCCGCATGAAAGAAGCCGTCGCGGAACACCTGAGTGAAGAAGATCTCGACGCCCGTGCGCGCGAGCTTCGGAATGTCCACGCCTTGCCGGCGCAGCTCGTCCACCCGGCTTACCGGGGTGCCACGCATTCTCTGCATCGTCATCACGGTGCTCGTGCAGAAGTCCCAGTACACTTCCGGAACAGCGAGCAGCGGCGAGTCGGGGAAATTGCGGCGCAGCTGGCTGGCATGCGCCGCTTCGCGCATGAGGTCGAGCTCCTCGGACAAATGCCGCGCGAACTCGGCGACGACTTCACGGGGCTTGAGGCGTCTGCCGTCGGCCCAGAAGCGTTCGACGAGGCCCGCAGCGGTGTCCATCAGCGCGAGGTCTTTCGCGATCACCGGCAGCATTCCCGGCCGCAGGATCTTGACCGCCGCCTCGGCGCCGCCGGGAAGCACGGCGAGATGCACCTGGGCGACCGACGCGCTTGCGACGGGCTGCAGTTCGAATTTCTCGAAAACTTTCGCGATCGGCCTGCCGAACGTGCGCTCGACCTCAGCCACCGCGAGCTCGCCGGGAAACGGCGGTACCCGGTCCTGGAGCTTCGCCAGCTCGTCGGCGAGGTCGGCCGGCAAGAGGTCGCGGCGCGTCGAAAACACCTGGCCGAACTTGACGAAGATGGGCCCGAGCGCTTCGAGCGCCAGGCGCAGCCGCACTGCGCGCGGCTCAGAGAGCGCGCGAAAGAAAAGGAGCGCATTCAGCGCGCGCGCGAGCCGGCTCCCCGAAGCAAGCGCGAACTCGTCCAGCCCGAAGCGCAGGGCTATTCGGAGGATCTTGGCGAGACGAAACAAGGAAGTGGGAGACCGCGGGGCGAAGGGGCCAATTTACCAGAATTGGCCCACCTGACCCGGGAGCGGAAGCTGCCCCTTAACGGCCCTTGCCCGATGCGGAAAGGTGCTCGATGCGCTTCTCGAGCCGGGCCACGTCGTCGCGCAGCGCGTCGACGTCACGGCAAAAGTTCTCCAGATCCGCGGGCCGTGCGAGCAGGGGCCGCTCTTCGGTCCAGTATTCGGCGAGGCTTTCGGCAAGGCGCAATGCGGCGTCGCGCCGCCACGCGGCGAGGGCCTTGCCGCCGGAGGCGAGGCGGTGGGCAGCGATGTCGCCAAACACCCTGGAGAGATCTTCTTCGAAGTCCCAGCTGAGGTGGCCGAAAAGGTAGTCCACCGCGCCAGCCAAGTCCGCCGAGCCTTCGATTTCAACGCCCTTTCGGGCGGTCTCGTCGCGAGCAAGCAGGAACGGCAGGCTGCCCGGGGTGAGCTTCACGACGAGCGCGCTGGCGGTTTCTGCCTGCGCCCGGTCGAGAAGGCCGTCGTCGGTGATCGCGAAGCGCAGGTCTGGAAAAGGCGGGCAGCGAAATTCCACGGCTTGACCCGCAAAGGGTCGCAGTCGCTCAGCCGCCCACGGCTGCTGCTCCAGAAGGTGGTTCAGCGCTACGAGGGCGCCGCGCTCGATCATGGGGTATCCGGGTCGGGCCCCGTGGCGAGCTGATCAAGCGGGCTGTTGTATCCCGGCGAGCAGCCAGCCGGAAGAGCCGTTCACCGGCTTTCGCAGATGCCAGATCTCCTCGAATGGCTCCGCCGGTGCGCTCGCCTCTTCGCGGATCGAACCGGAAAATCGCACGCTCGCCCAATACAGCTCGCCCTCGGTGACGAGCTCCAAGAGCGCAGCGTTCAAGGTCACGACGTCCGTCTGCTGCACGCCCGAATGCTCGGCGACGTCGCCTTTCAGCGCGTTGAACATGTCCTCGGTGGTGATTTGACGCAGCCGCGGGAGGTCGCCGCGATCGTTCGCTTCCTGCAGGCGCAGGAAGTTGCGCCGGGCCTCCTTGACAAAGCCGTCGACGTCGAAGCCCGCCGGAATGTTGGAGACGAACTGGCTGCGGTAATTCGGCTGCACGCCCGCGTCCCCGGGAAGCTGCGAGGGCGGCGGCGCGGCCACGGTCTCGTTGCCGAAACCTGCGTATTGCGGCCGAGACGCGCGCTGCTTCGAGAGGACGCGCGTCAACGCGAACACAATCGCGCCGGCGAGTAAGGCCATGAGGAGTGTGCTCGCCACGGCCCCGACCCCCCCCTGCGCGAACAACCAGCCCAAGCCAAGGCCCGCGGCGAGTCCGGCGAGCGGCGCAAGCCAGCGCCCCGGCCCGGACGGTTGCGGCGCGGTCGCCGGTTGCTGCTGCGTCGGCGGAGTCGCTTGCTTCGGGGTCGCGGTGACCTGGCGTTGGGCCCCGATGCTTCGGCCGCCACCGAGCCTGGCGGCCTCGACATCATCTGCCAGGATGCTCGCACCGAAGACCAGCGTGAACAGGGAAACGGTCAATTTTTTCATGGTCTCTCTCCGCGATTCAGAATTTATAACCCCGATGCAAGGCCACGATACCCGCACTCAGGTTGAAATATTCGACCTTCTCGAGCCCCGCCCGTTCCAGCATGCCCTTCAGGCTCTCCTGGTCGGGGTGCATGCGTATCGATTCGGCGAGATAACGGTAGGCAGCTTCGTCGCCCGCCACCGCCCTGCCCAGCCAGGGAAGCACCTTGAACGAGTACCAGTCGTAGGCCTTCGCGAGCGGCGGCCACACGCGCGAGAACTCGAGCACGAGCAGCCTCCCACCGGGCTTGAGCACGCGGCGCATTTCGGCAAGGGCTGCGTCTTTTCGCGTCATGTTGCGCAGACCGAAGGCGACGCTGACACAGTCGAAGTAGTTCGACGGAAACGGCAGTTTTTCTGCGTCGCACTGCACCGATGGGGCCAGGCGGCCGCGGTCGAGCAGGCGATCGCGCCCCCGCTCCAGCATCGCACGGTTGATGTCGCTGAGCCACACCTGTCCGCTTGCCCCGGCACGCTTCGCGAAATCGAACGCCAGATCACCCGATCCGGCGGCCACATCGAGCACCCTCTCGCCTTCACGCACGCCGGCGAGCGCCACCGCGAAAGTCTTCCATAGCCGGTGCAGGCCGCCGGACATCAAATCGTTCATCAGATCGTACCGGGCTGCGACCGAGGAAAAAACGCCGCCGACGCGCGAAGCCTTTTCGGCCTCGTCGATGCGCTGGTATCCGAAGTGGGTCTGACTCACGCGAGCATGCTAGCACGCCGCTTAGACGTGTTCATCTCGGGCGCTCAGCCTTCGCGTCGCGCCCCGGCTGCCTCGAGCCGCTTGAGATAAGTCTGCCAGAGAGACTGACGATTCGTGCCCAGATCGTAGAGGTAGTCCCAGGAGTAGATGCCGGTGCCGTGCCCGTCGGAAAAATGCGGCTGCACCGCGTAGCTGCCCACGGGGTCCAGGCTCAGGATGTCCACGTCCTTCTTGCCGACCTGCAGGACTTCCTGTCCCGGTCCGTGGCCGCGCACTTCGGCCGACGGGGAGTACACGCGCAGGAATTCGTAGGACAGCTCGAAACGATTGCCGTCGGAAAATGAAACCTCGAGCACCCTGGATTTCTGGTGCAGCTTTATTTCGGTGGGTGTCGGTCTGTCCGCGGCCGCCATGACGCATTTTAGACGACCTGCAGCGCGCAAAACTCTTGCTTAACGCGTGGTTTGTCCGCCCGAGAGGTGCGGCAAGCGCTTGTTCAGGACGGTGAAACGCGGACCCGCTCGTAGTCGAAGCCGCGCTCGAGCAAGCCGGAGAGCGTGACGCGTTTTATGGCGTTGCCGAGTTCGAGCTCGAGCTCGCCGGCGCGCCGATACCAGCCCGTAGGCAGCACGAGCGCAGGCGACAGACCCGGCGCGACCGGCAGCATCAGCGCATCGGACCGCTGCGGGGCGCTCCGGTCGGACGAGCGCACGGCGCAGGCCTTTGCTTCCCCTTTCAGGGCCCGCGCCCCGATGGTGAGCGTTTGATCCGGTCCCTCGATCAGCCAGTCGACGTGGCAAAGGATGAACTGGCGCGCCCCGCCCGGCCGTAGCGCCACCAGCTGTCGGTGGGCCAGACGCATGCCCTGCGTCCCGCGGCGAAGTCTGAATCCGTCGTCCGATTCTCCGAGCGTTTCCCAGGTCTCCAGACCCTGCTCGCGGGCATCCCCTTCCGCGCTCGGCTGGAACGTATGAAATCGCTCGGCTTCCCCGTAGGAATAGCTCGAAGGACCCGCGCTCTTCGCTATAGGGGGGGTGCCTTCGATCGCATGGTGAATCGCGGCGAAGCCGCTTACCAGCTCCATAGGCGAGGGGCTCGCGCGGCGCGGAAAGTCGCGCGCGGGTGAGGAATCGAGCCAGGCGCGCTGAAGTGTCTTGAGCAGATCCTGAGCGGCAAGCCGCGTGCAATCGGAACCGAGTCCGAGCGTGGCAGGCTCGGCGCCTTCTTCGAGGCGCCGGATGCGTGCGCTGATCGAAGCGGCGACGCGGGCGAGGTCGAGAAAGCGCAAGCTAACCGAACCGGCCGCCGCCTCCGCCCAGACGGGCCCCGAAGCTCCTGCGAGATCCACGGCGTAGCCGCCTTGCAGGGGTGCCTCGCGGCTGAGCACCACCTTGTGCGCCCAGCGACGGACCCACTTCCGCGCCCAGTCGAGTTCCCGGTAAGACAGGCGCTGCGGTTGGGCAAGCTGCAGCATCAGCACTTCCACGTACGCTGCCATCGGCGAGGATTCGACGCTCAGGTCGGCGACAGTCTCGCTCCTGATTGCGCGCGCTTCGGCTGCCGCGTACGTCTGGTGCATCAACTTCCAGTAGTCCGCTCCGAACTCGCGTCGCGCGAACTGGCAGGTCCCGATCACTTCTCCTGCGCAGGCGAGCACGCGCTGGAAAAGTCGGGCGAGGGAGGGCTCGAGCTCGGGATGCTTGCCGTTCAACGCGGCGCTCAGGAGGCGTGCGTAAGGCCGGAGCATCGCGGCCCACAAGGCGTTCGCGTGAACGAAGGCTGTGGCCTCGCCCTGGTCGAGCGGCAGGGGTTTTCCGGCGAAGCCCTTGGCTTGCTCCACTTCGGCATGCATGACCGGATAGCGCAGGCGCTCGAGGATCTGCAAATAGGCCGAATGCCTGGGCGGATGAGCCTCGATCTCCTCGAGCAGCGTCAGAAGCGCGCTGCAGGCATGCGGCATACCGGCAAGCGCCGCACGCGCAAGCCAGTCCTCACAGCTTGTCAAGTCGGCGAGACGCGGTTGCGAGTCGGGGAGGAAGTCGCGAAGGACCATGAGTTCTGTTTCGGGGTCTGTTTCTGCGAATTGCGATCATGGCACTGTACTATGACGTGGTCATAAACGCCGGGCAAACTGTGGCCGGGATGTGAAAAAATTGGCAGAGAACGGCGCGCCCGCGAGGTGCGTCAGAGCGCCTCGAACGTGACGCGCTCGAAATCGGCGCCGCGATCGACGACCGACGCAAGCCGTAGCCTTCCGGGGCGCTCGGTGAGCACCTCAATCTCTCGATTCTGCTTGAACCATCCCACCGGGACAACCAGCGTTTCCGGTGCCTGGAGCGCGGCGACCGCCGGCAGTAGAAAGGCCTGGGTGTATTGCTCGGCCGCGGCCTGGGCGCCGACCGCCCGGATCGCGGCTCCCTGGGGAATCCCGGGGAGGATTTGGACGCCGACGCGCAATTCGAATTCCACCGAAACTGAGAGCCACTTGACCGCGCAGAGAAGAAAGGCCTTCGCGTCAGCCAGCCGGATCCCGAGCAGCTGTCCAAGCATTAGGCGCGAGCTCGCGGCAGTATCGACCCGCGCGAGGCGCAGCCCGGAGGCACTCTCGTCCTTGATCTCCCAAGTCTCGACGGCGAAATCCGGCGGAGGGCCGGGCTCATCCTCGTGGCGCGTGGTGACTCGGCCGAGGGTTGCAATTTGCTCGTGCTGCACCTGGGATATCTTCTGAGGGCCTCCGCGGGCCGCAAACGCGCGGCCGGTGACGAAGTAATGCATCGCGGCCATTCCCGAGCAGATCTGTGCCGTGCCGCTTGCGCCGCGGCGCGGGTGCGCGCGCGATTGCTTGTCCTCGCACCACCGCCGATAGAGCATGGTGAGCAGGCTTTCGGCGAGCGGGGCAGTCACGTCCTCGCCCAGGCCGAGCGCCGCAGGGGTCTCGCCCTTGCGCAGCAGGCCGACGCGCTTGCGCACGCTGCTACCAAGCTCGTGGATGTCGAGAACGCGGGTCGTGTCCCCCTCCGGCATGCGGCGCGAGGCGCCGGCAGCACCCGAAAGATCGATGACCAGCGGTGCGGCCCCGTCACCAGCGGCAGCGGGGGCGCGTCCGATCGAGACCTTCGGCGTCCAGCGCTCGAGCCAGAGCGAAATGAGCTCGATCTGGCGCGGGGTCAGCTTTCCGGGGTTGGCAAGATCGATCAGCAGAACCTGCGCGTAGGTTTCCGTACAGGTCGTCTGCCTGCCTTTATGGGTCGGATGGGCGACTTCGCCTCCGGCCACGCCCCGCTCCTCGACGAACGCATAGACGCTGTGCAGCAGCTTCCATTCGCGCTCGCCGACGTCCTGATAGGCTTGATAATAGGCAATCATCTTCTGCCCGGTGCACCACAAGACGCGCTCGCCTATCAAGGCCGCGCTCGTGGCGGATGCGCCGCCCGCAACCGCTCTCAAACAGTGCTGATATCCGTATGAGAGCGCGTCCCAGAGCGCGTGCGCCCTTTCGAGGATCTCTCGCTCCGGTTTGGCGAGCGGAGCAGGGCGGCTGGAAAATTTCTTGGAATGTTCCTTTTGCACGAAGCTCACAGGCTCGCGCAAGAGCTCCAGTATCTTGAGCCGCTCGGCAGGCGCGATGCTGCAGGCATTCAGCTCATCGAGCTGTGCGAGGAGACGAACGTGCGATGGGCCGACGTTGATGAGCGGCAGAGATTGCAACCACTTCGCGCAGCCGGAAGAATCCGTGAAATCGGGAGCAGCGTTCGGCTTGATGCTAGGGGGATCGAAGCTGGACACGGGGTCAGTCCAGTCTGCGTTTCAGCGCGGCTGCAAGTGCGCCGCGGTCGGGAGCCGGGCGCCGCGGGACATCCGCGCGCGCAGGCTCGGCCCAGATCGGACGGGGAAAATGACGATCGCGCTGATGGCGCGGAATCACGTGCCAGTGCAGATGGGCCGTGACGTTGCCGAGGCTCGCGAGGTTAACCTTGTCCGGATCGAGGAGCGCGCGGAGCACGGCCTCGGTTGCGAAGACCGCATTCATGAGCCGTGTGCGTTCAGCTGGCTCAAGGTCGGTCATCTCCTTCACGTGCCGCTCGAGGACCACCCTGCAAAAGCCGGGATAATCCGGATCGTCGACCAACACCACGCGGCAGAACCCGTCGCGCCAGAGCAAATCCCCGCCGGGGGAATCGCATAGCTCGCAGGGTTTGTCCATCAAATTTTTACTCCCCGTCCGGGGGCGCCGCATCGGCGAATCGTCTGCGCTCGGCGAAGGATAGCAGAATCAGCGACGGCTACGGGCTTTACCGGTTCGACGGCGGCTCGGCCGGGACTGCGTTCTCCGGGAAGATGTCCCGATAGCTCGCGTAAAAGCTGGCGAACACCGTGGGCAGCGAGATCAGGGTAAGAATCAATACAAGAGAGCGCAACACCTGTACGTTTCCCTGCATCAAGAAAGCCGCGACCGTGACCGCTACCAGGAAGGCCGCCCCCGCCAGCGCGAGTACGGCCCCATAGACGAAAAACGCCCGCCAATTCCGCAATACGGCGAAAAAGCTGTAGAAAAGCGATTGAGCTGCGCCGATGCGGTTCCATGCAGCGAGCACGGGCGCAAACCAGAAGGCCATCAGCACCGGGGTGGCGGCCACGGTCGCGACCAGCATCGCGCGCGAGACGCTGCCGTCGCTCAAGGCCTCGATGGAGGGCTCCTGGCCGGAGAGCACCCATTGCATCAGCGCGCCCGCGTCCGCAAACGAAGCGACGCCAAGCACCAAGACGATCGAGAGAAGATACAGAACGCCCAGCGCGACCAGGGTGGCGGGCCCGCTTCTGAAACCTGCGAAAAGCAGCGCAGGACGCAGCAAGCCTCCGCGCTCGAGCACCGCGCACATGATCATGAAGCTGACTGAAAACGCCGGCAGCAACACGGTAGACGTGGCGGGGCCCAGGTAACGGATCTGGCCGAGAAGCGCAACGGCGATCCAGTACGTGAACACCAGAAACAGCCACATCGGCGGGCTCTTGCGAAAAAGGGCAAAACCTCTTACGAGCCAGGACCAGCCGTTTCTCGCCGGAACGACTCGCATTCCTAGACTTGAAATCCGCTCGTGCTCATCTTCGCCAGTGTGGTGCAGCCGCCTGTTTCAGACAAGAGGAAAAGGACGGGTGCGGCGCGCCTCGAGCACCCGGCGAAAATGTTCCGGGTCATGCGCGTGGGTAAGCTCACCCGCACGAGGCAGGTAGAAATCGTGCAAACGCGAAAGCCAGAACCGCAGGGCTGCGGCGCGCAGCAGCACCGGCCAGGCTTCCTCCTCGATCCGGGTGAATTCGCGGGCCCGGCGGTACGCTCCCAGGAGCGCCGTCGCACGCCCCGAGTCGATTTCGCCTGCCGAGTCCACGCACCAGTCGTTGACTGTCACCGCGAGGTCGAACAGGAGCGCGTCGATCCCGGCGAAATAAAAATCGATCACTCCGCCGATGCGCTCTCGCTCGAACAGCACGTTGTCGCGGAAGAGATCCGCGTGAACCGGGCCGCGCGGCAAATCGAGCGAGCGATAGCGCGCCTGAAATTCGAGCTCGGATGCGAGCAGCCCGCGGTGCTCTTCGTCGAGGAACGGTGTCACCTCGCGCGCCGCCTCGCGCCACCACTTCGGCCCGCGTGGATTCTCGAGCTTCCCGCCGTAGCCTCTTCCGGCAAGATGCATGTCGGCAAGGGTGGCACCGACCTGCTCGCAGTGGATGGACTGCGGCGAGCCCACCGGGGCGCCGGGGAGGCAAGTGACGAAACAGGCGGGCTTGGTGTTCAAGGTCCCGAGGTACTCGTCGCTGCGGTCGGCGATCGGCGCGGGGCACGGTATGCCGTGACGCGCAAGGTGCGCCATGAGGTTCAGATAGAAGGGAAGCTCCGCTGCACTGAGCCGCTCGAAAAGCGTGAGAACGAAGCGGCCGTGCGAAGTGGTGACAAAGTAGTTCGTGTTTTCGATTCCCGCGGCGATGCCCTGCAGATCGACCAGCGTGCCGATGGCGTAGCGTTTCAACCAGGCCGAAAGTTCCTCGGCGGTGACGCGCGTGAAGACAGACATGATGCCCGAGCGGTCGCCGCCGTCGGCGCCAGCGTCAGAACCGGCGGATCACCCAAAGCGGCACCCGCACGCCGCGATCGAGGCTCTCGTTTCTCAGACCCGGGCCATCGCCCAGGTCCTCGACCAGGTAGTACTCCTGACCCGCCGGAGTGGTGACGCGCACCACGCGCCGGCCGTCGATGAGCTGCTCCTCGACCTGGTCGCCCCCGCCAGGCTGGATGCGCACTGCCGGCTCGCCCGGCTGCTCCGAGGAAACGCCGGGTGGCGGCGGCGGAAGCTCGGGAAGCGGTTCGAGCTTGGGCAGCTGCTGCGGCCAGGCCGGTAATGCGATGGCAAGCACAACCGCAGCGAGGAATCGACGTGACATTTATTGAAATCCTTTACGGGGGCAGTCTAGCAGAACTGTCGTGCTCCCGGCGTCGCGGCGCGTCGGGCCTTGTCAGAGCTCGAGCAGGATTTCGCGCTCTGTAGCCTCCACGAATTCTGACATAATGCGGGAGAGACGCCAGGCTCCGCATGCCGCGTTCACCTCCCGCGACGCCGCGTCGAAAGACTTCGGAATCTTGTCGCTCATAAGTTCCCTTGGAAAAAACGCTCCTGCTGGTTGACGGGTCGTCGTACCTATACCGCGCTTTCCATGCGTTGCCCGACCTGCGCAACGCGGCGGGCGAGCCCACCGGCGCGATCTACGGCGTGCTCAACATGCTACGGCGCCTCCTTGCCGACTACAAGGCCGACTATCTTGCATGCGTCTTCGATGCGCGAGGCAAGACTTTCCGCGATGAGATGTACGCGCAATACAAGGCGAACCGACCGCCCATGCCCGACGATCTCGGCGCGCAGGTCGGGCCGCTACTCGACGCAATACGGGCCTCGGGCTGGCCTTTGCTGCAGATCGAAGGCGTGGAGGCGGACGACGTCATCGGCACGCTCGCGCGCGAGGCCGAGAAGCGCGGGCTGCGCTGCGTGATTTCCACCGGCGACAAGGACCTCGCGCAACTTGTCTCCGACCGCGTGACCCTCGTCAACACGATGTCGAACGAGCGCCTCGATCCCGCGGGCGTGCAGGCGAAGTTCGGCGTGCGCCCTGAGCGCATGCTCGACTACCTGACGCTCGTCGGCGACTCTGTGGACAACGTGCCGGGGGTCGACAAGGTCGGTCCGAAAACCGCGGCGAAGTGGCTCGAGCAATACGGCTCGCTCGAGGAGGTGGTGCGGCATGCGGATGAGATCGGCGGCGCGGTCGGCGAAAATCTGCGAAAGGCGCTCGACTGGCTCCCCCAAGCCCAGGCATTGCTCGCGGTGAAATGCGATCTGGAGTTGCCGGTCAAGCTGGAAGAGCTGAAGCTCGGCCCCCGGGACGAGAAGCGCCTGGCCGAATTGATTTCCCATTTCGGATTCAAGACCTGGCTGAAGGAGACGGCCAGCGACACCTCCCCGCCTCCGGCGCCTAGCCCCGAGCCCGTCCGCGCGGACCGGGAGGAGCGCCGCTACGAGACGCTCGTCGAAGAAGCCGATCTCGCGCGTTGGCTGAAGAATCTCGAGGCGGCCGAGCTCGTCGCTTTCGACACCGAGACGACGAGCCTCGACCCGATGCAGGCGCGGCTCGTGGGCATGTCTTTCTGCGTGCTTGCGGGCCGCGCGGCCTACCTGCCGCTCGCGCACAGCTACGCCGGCGCGCCGGCCCAATTGGGCGTCGAGCGGGCGCTTGCAATGCTGAAACCCTGGCTCGAGAGCGAAAAGCACAAGAAGCTCGGCCAGAACATCAAGTACGACCAGCACGTGCTCGCCAATCACGGCGTCGCCTTGAGGGGCATCACGCACGACACGCTGCTCGAATCCTATGTGCTGGAGAGCCACGCGCGCCACGACATGGACAGCCTCGCCACGCGCCATCTCGGGCTGAAGACCCTCACTTACGACGAGGTGACGGGAACGGGCGTCGGGCGCATTCCCTTCGAGCAGGTCGATGTCGCGCGCGCCGCGGCCTACGCCGCCGAGGACGCCGACCTCACGCTCCGGATCCACCATACGCTCTTTCCGAAACTGGAGGCCGCAGAGAAGCTCCTCTATGTCTACGGCTCGATCGAGCTTCCTGCGCGCGAAGTCCTTTTCAGGATGGAGAGGGACGGGGTCCTGATCGACGCGGCGCAGCTCGAGGCGATGAGCCACGAGCTGGGGCAGAAGATGCTCGAACTCGAGAGCAGGGCTCACAAGGAGGCCGGGCAACCCTTCAACCTCGGTTCGCCGAAACAGATCGCCGAGATCTTCTTCGAGAAAAAAGGAATGCCCGTCATCAAGAAGACGCCCTCCGGCGCGCCCTCGACCGACGAGGACGTGCTGGAGAAACTCGCGCTCGATCACCCGCTCGCGAAGATCCTCCTCGACTACCGGGAAATCTCCAAGCTCAAGTCCACCTACACCGACAAATTGCCGAAG
>VBCT01000055.1 GCA_005882235.1 Betaproteobacteria bacterium | reverse complement strand
TCGTACATGAACATCGTCGGCGAGGTGATGAAGCGCGACGAGAAAATCGACATGGCCCACATCCCGCTGAAGGGCGCGGCGCCTCTCAAACAGGAACTCCTCGCGGGGCGGCTGCAGCTCGGCGGCGACCAGCTTTCGTCCTCGCTCGCCGACATCAGGAAGGGGTCCTTGAAGGCGCTCGCGACGAACGCGCCGCAGCGCCTCGCGGCGCTTCCCGAGGTGCCCACGGTGCGCGAGCTCGGTTTTCCCAAGCTCGAGGCGGACGGATGGCACGGCCTGTTCGCGCCGGCGAAGACGCCGCGCGAGATCATCGAACGGCTGCAGCGCGAGACCGCGGCGGCCGTGCGCCATCCCGATTCGGCGAAGCGCCTCACCGATCTCGCGGCCGAGCCGGTGGGCTCGACCTCCGCGGAGCAGGACGCAATGCTGCGCCGGCAAGTCGCGCAGTTCAGGCCGATCATCCGGGAACTGGGCGTGACGATAGACTAAAGTTCATGAAAGCCGATCGAACACCCGCATTGCTCACTGCGGCGTTCTTCGCGCTCGCCGCGCAGCTCGCCGCAGCGCAGGAGTACCCGGCCCGGGAAATCCGCTCGCTGTGCAACTACGCACCGGGCTCGGGCGCCGATCTCATCGTGCGCTTCTACAGCGACCGGCTCTCCAAGCTCGCCGGGCGGCCGGTGATCGTCGAGAACAAAGTCGGCGCGAACGGCATGATCGCGAGCGACGCCCTGGCGAAGTCCAGGCCCGACGGCTACACGATCATGATCACGCCGGCGAGCTCCACCATCGCCGCTGCGCCGTACTTGTTCAAGAGCCTGCCCTTCGACACCGCGAAGGATTTTTCCGCGGTGGCGACGATCGCTTCGCTGTCTTTCGTCATCCTGGTGGACGCCGCGGGCCCGATCCAATCCATCGCCGAGCTGGTCGCGCATCTCAAGGCGAAACCGGGCGCGAGCTTCTACGGGGCGACCAGCAACACCGGCGTGATCGCCGCAGAGCTCTTCAAGACCGCCGCGGGCGTGAAGGCGACCTACGTTCCTTACAAGCAGAACGTCCAGGCCCTGACCGATCTGCTCTCGGGGCAGCTCGACTTCATCTCCTTCGATGCGACCTGGGGGGTGGGACAGGCGAAAGGGGGAAAGCTGCGCATTCTCGCGGCCACCGCCGCGAAGCGCTCGGCGGCGCTCCCCGACGTGCCGACGCTCGCCGAGCTCGGCTACGGCGGAACCGACGTCTCGCCCTGGTGGGGCGTCGTGGTCGCCGCGGGGACGCCCAAGCCCATCGTCGACAAGCTCGCCGGCTGGTTCAACCAGATCACGGCCGCCGGGGACACGAAGCAGTTCCTCGCGAACTCGGCGTTCGACCCGTTCCCGGGCGCGCCCGAACAGATGCAGTCGCTCTTGAAGAGCGACGCGGAACGCTGGAAGCGCTACGTGGAGCTGGCGAAGATCGAGCCGCAGTAGTTCTCATTGACTCCCGCTCCGGCCCGGCATACCTTGGCACGATATGAGAGGAGGTCCGATGGAAGCCGACCGCAGGAGCTTGTCCTCCGAGGAGCGCGCCGATGCCCTCGAGGAAAGCATGATGAGGCGGCTCGACCAGACGGCGCCGGCGCAGACGCGAGGGGTACGGCGCGGCACTGGGGTCCTTTTCGGCGGCCTGACGCCGGGCGGCCTGCCGCTTACCTTGGGCGCGCTCGCTCCCATGCCGCCCAAACCCACGATCGTCGATTTCTTCAAGTTGCGCCTCATGCCGCACACGGTGACCCATATGCTGCAGAGCGCGAACGATGCGCAGAAGAAGGGCGAGCCCGAGGAGACGGTGCTCGCTTGCCTGCTGCACGACATCGCGGTGAACCTCATCAAAGTGGACCACGGCTGGTGGGCGGCGCAGATGGTCGAGCCCTATGTGCCCGAAAAGGTGAGCTGGGCGATTCGCTATCACCAGGCGCTGCGCTTCTTCCCGGACCCCGCGGTGGGATACGGGTATCCGGAACGCTACGTCCAGATTTTCGGCGACGGCTACGTGCCGGAGCCCTACATCAAGGCGGCGTACGAAAAGGCGCGCAAGCACAAATGGTACATGGAGGCGCGCATGATCACCGTGCACGACCTCTACGCTTTCGAACCCGGGGTGAAAGTGACGCTCGATCCCTTCATCGACGTGATCGGCCGCCACTTCAGGCAGCCCAAAGAGGGGCTGGGGTTCGACGCGAGCCCCGTCGCCCACATGTGGCGCTCGCTGATCTATCCCGACAACCCGCTGTGAAAAAACCCGCCAAGGAAGAAACGAAGCGCTATTGCAGCGCCGGAAGCCACTGGACGACGAGCGAGTTCCTCAAGATCGGACCCGTCAGGTTTATCTGCGTCGCCTGCAACAAGAGGCGAAAGGCCGAGCTGCGCAATCTACCCGGCAACAAGCTCCTCGCCGCGG
Organism: Betaproteobacteria bacterium; assembly: GCA_005882235.1. Taxonomy (GTDB): domain Bacteria; phylum Pseudomonadota; class Gammaproteobacteria; order Burkholderiales; family SG8-39; genus VBDM01. Next base: position 6,949 of record VBCT01000055.1, on the reverse strand, counting down.
GCGGAAGCTCGAAGCGGTAGGCCTATTCGGGCTCGAGCCCGATCGCCTTGGCGAGGCTGCCGACCGCGTCGATTTCGCGCTTCAAGTGCGCCGCGAGCTCTTCGGGCGTGCTCCCGATGGTGGTGAGTCCCAGATCGCCCAGTCTGGCGACGACCTCGGGCTGCTTGAGCGAGGCGCGCACTTCGCCGCTCAAGCGCTCGGCGATGGTCGCGGGCAGGCCCGCGGGGCCGAAGAAAGCCCACCAGGCGGGGAAACCGCGGAAGTTGGGAAGCGTTTCGGCCACGGTGGGGATATCGGGCATGCGGGCGCTGCGCTGGTTGTCCACGATCGCGAGCGGCTTGACCTTCGGCATGTTAGGAACGAGGAAGGCATAGGTCGGGAACCACAGCGCCACCCGGCCGGCGGCCCAGTCGTTGACCATCTGGGGAAAATTCGCCTGCGCGTAGGGCACGTGGAGCAGGTCGATTCCGGCGTAGAGCTTCAGGGATTCACCCGCCAGGTGAAACACCGATCCGACACCGCTCGATGAGTACTCGAGCTTGCCGGGATTGCGCTTCGCGTAATCGATCAGCTCCTGCAGCGAATTCACGGGCACCGACACATGGACCGCGACGTAGCTCGGCGAGCTGACGGCGAGGCTGATCGGCGCGAAATCCTTGAGAACGTCGAATGCGAGGTTCTTGAACAGGAAACGCGCGTTGACGTAAGTTCCGGAGGTGCCGTAGGTGATGGTGTAGCCGTCTGCGCCGGCCCGCGCGAGAGCCTGCGCGGCCTGCGCTCCGCGCGCGGCGGTCTTGAGCTCGACCACCACCGGCTGGGCGAGGCTCGCGCTCATCTTCGCCGCCATCAGGCGCAGCGCGGCGTCGCCGCTCGAGCCCGGCGAGGCGGTGCTGACTACGAGTATCGGCTTGGCGGGGTAAGCCTGCGGCCAGACCGGGTTGGCGGCGAGCAGCGACGCGGTCGCGCAGAGCGCAAGGCGGCAGACGCCCATCAGCCCTTCTTGTCGCCTGCGCCCGGCAGCAGACTGTCTTTCAGGTGATAGCGGAACATCGTCTTGCCGCGCAGCTTGTACAGGTAGTCGATGATGTCCTCGTTCGACATGAACTTGGACATGTCGTAGGTCTCGCGGTGCACGAGCTCCTTCAAATCGCGCCTCACGCCGGGCTTTCTCTCGATGTCGGCGAAGCCGACCGAGATGATGAGGTAGACGTCGATCAGATCGGGCACGCCGAGAACGCGCTTGAGGGGCTCCTGCACGTGCACGGTTCCCCAGTGCGAGCCGAGGCCGAGCGACGCGATCGCGAGCTGCATGTGCGTGCAGGTGTTCGCCAGGCCGTCGGTGAAGTGGCTCGCGTGCCGCCCGAAGGTGAAGGCGGCGTTCACCGTCGCCCACTGCCTGCGGCCGTCGCCGAGCACGACGATCACCACCGGGGCCTCGTGCCACGGACGGCGCTGCTGCCCGCCGGTGCTGTTGCGAATCTTCTGCCATTCATCCTTCAGATCGTCCCCCTTCACCTGGAAGGCGGGGTGGCGCAGCTCGAAGGGCCGCATCTGCTCCATCCAGAAGCAGAACTCCGTGCTGGTGTCCTGGAAGGCGTCGTAGAGATCTCTCTTCCTCTTCGGGTCCTTGATGACGAGATATTCCCAGGGCTGGCCGTTCGCGCCGGACATCGCCCAGCGGCCCGCTTCGAGGATCTTCTCCACGTACTCCTCGGGGATGGGATCGGGCCTGATGCGGCGCACGCTCATGCGCGTGGTCATGATGCGGTACAGGACGTCGTAATCGGATTCGGGCTTGATCTTCGATCCGTTTGGCATGATCGCTGCACCTTCGAGGCTCGTGTGCGACATGGTAGCCCGAGGCTGTGAGCCGGCGCAAAACAAGGGCATTGGGTGCCCAATGCCTTTTTTCGTCCGGAAAGACGGTGCCCGGGCTCGCCGGGCCCGGCGATCACCAGGGGTAGAAAACGGCGTTGAACTGCAGCGAATCCACGTTGTCGCGCGCGACGAACTCGAGGCGCAGCTTCAGGTTCTTATTGACGATGTATCCGGCCCCTATGCCGAACAGCAAGCCATCGTCGTCGCCGAAATCCAGGCCGGCGCGGCCGATCAGCTCCACGTTGGGCGCCACCAGGTAGCGCACGACGCCGCTCGTCCACAAGCCGCTGGCGCTGGCATTGCAAAAGGTGCCGCTGCATCCGGTCCTCTTGAATTTTCCGGTATCCATGTACCCGGCTTCCGCGTCGACGTAGAAGTTTCGCGCTATTGCGGGGAAATTGTAGCCGCCGAAAATTTGGAAGCCCGTAGCGTTGTCGAAGTTCGAAACGCTGTTCTGGCTCAAACCGCCGCCGAAGAACAGTCTCCTGTTGTCGAACCCCTGGGCCGCGGCGACGGAAGAGAGTCCTGTCGCGACGAGTGCAACCGCTATGAATCGAGATACTTTTAACATGTCACTCCTCCTTTCTCACCTTTGCGTGTAACCGCGGGCGAATGGTAGTACTAGATCGGGTTTCCTGCCATTTGTTTTGGCGGCATAATTGTCCAATTTCGCACGGATGGACGCCCGCAACAACCTCGCGAGGAGCAAAAACATGCGGATGAAAGAATCGTTGCACCTGGTGATCAGCGGCATTTCCCTCCTCCTAGCGGCGTGCCAGGTTCCGCCGGGCGCCTCGCGCGCCGGCATTGGCGAAAGCGATCTTGCCGGGATGGTGACGAGCGCAAACGGCCCCGAGGCCGGGGTCTGGGTGATCGCGGAGACGACCGATCTTCCCACCAAGTTCACCAAGATCGTGGTCACGGACGACCGTGGGCGCTACCTCATCCCCGAGCTTCCGAAAGCCAATTACAGCGTATGGGTACGCGGCTACGGGCTGATCGATTCGCCCAAGGTGCAGGCCGCGCCCGGAAAAATCCTCGACCTGAACGCAGTGGTCGCGACTAGCGCGACCGCCGCTGCGGACTACTATCCGGCGATCTACTGGTATTCGATGCTGAAGGTTCCGGAGAGAAACGAGTTTCCCCTTGGGAAGGCGGCCAATCAGGGTCAATGGCTCGACCTTACGAAGACCGACGGCTGCTACACCTGCCACCAGCTCGGCAACAAGGCGACGCGTACCATTCCGAAGGAGCTCGGCCATTTCAATTCCTCGGTCGAAGCCTGGGCGCGGCGCATCGCTTCCGGTCAGGCCATGACCAACATGACGAATAACATCGGCAGGCTAGACGCTCCGCGGATGCTGGGCCAGTTTGCCGACTGGACCGACCGCATCGCCGCGGGCGAGCTGCCCGCATCGAAGCCCGAGCGGCCGCAAGGCCTGGAGCGCAACATCGTCATCACGCTGTGGGACTGGAGCCGCCCCACGGCCTACCTGCACGACGAGATCTCGAGCGACAAGCGCAATCCCACGGTCAATGCTTACGGACTGATTTACGGGGCGACCGAGGAGAGCACGGATTTCATTCCGGTCCTGGACCCGGTGCGGCATGCGGCGAGCGAAATAAAAGTGCCGGTCCGCGATCCGAAAACGCCTTCGACAAGGAGCAACCCGATGGCGCCGTCTCCTTATTGGGGAGCCGAGCCGATCTGGGACAGCCAGACGAGCCCGCACAACCCGATGTTCGACGAGAAGGGCAGGGTCTGGTTCACCTCGCGCGTGCGCGGGCCGGCGAACCCGGCCTTCTGCGGAAAAGGGTCGGATCATCCTTCGGCGAAGATCTTTCCCGTCGAACGCTCCAACCGCCAGCTCTCCATGTACGATCCGAAAACCGGGAAGTTCACGCTCATCGACACCTGTTTCGGCACGCATCATCTGTACTTCGCCGAGGATGCCAACAACACTCTGTGGGCGAGCTCCGGCGGCGCAGCGAACGAGGTCCTCGGATGGCTCAACAGAAAGGTGTTCGAGGAAACCGGCGATGAGCAGAAGGCGCAAGGCTGGACCCCGTTCATTCTGGACACCAACGGCAACGGCAGGCGCGACGATTACGTGGGGCCGAACGATCCGATCGACCCGAAGAAGGACAAGCGCATCGTGGCCGGCTTCTACGGGCTCGCCCCGAGCCCGGTCGACGGCTCGATCTGGGGCTCGGTGCTGGGATACCCGGGCTACATCATCCGCTTGAATCTGGGATCGAATCCGCCGGAGACCGCCCTCACCGAAGTGTTCGAGCCGCCGTTCCCCGGCTATTCGCCGCGCGGCATGGACATCGATCGCAAGGGCGTCGTGTGGGCGCCGCTCGCGAGCGGACATTTCGCGAGTTTCGACCGGCGCAAGTGCAAGGGGCCGCTCAACGGCCCGAAGGCCACGGGCAAGCACTGCCCCGAAGGCTGGACGCTCTACCCATTCCCCGGACCGCAGTTGAAGGGCGTGAGCGACTCAGGAAGCGCCGAGGCAAGCTACTACTCGTGGGTGGATCAGCACGACAGCTTCGGATTGGGCAGCGATACGCCGATTGCGACCGGCAACGCCAACGACGCGCTGCTTGCGCTCAAGGATGGGAAGTTCGTGATCCTTCGCGTGCCGTACCCCATGGGTTTTTACGCGAAGGGGCTGGACGGGCGCATCGACGACCCGAGCGCCGGCTGGAAGGGAAGGGCCCTGTGGTCGACCTATGCCACGCGGGCACCCTTCCACGTCGAGGGCGGCAAAGGCACCCGGTCGAAGGTCCTGAAGTTCCAGCTTCGCCCCGATCCGCTCGCGAACTGACGGCGGCTCGAACTCATTGCGAACCGTATATCGAGCCGCGGTCGACACGCTCGTCCTCGCGGGAGCGTTGCTGCTCTGCTTCGCCTCGGCAAGCGCCGAGCCGCGCTTCTCTTTCGCGAAGACACCGGGGAAGTTGCCCAAAGACGTAGTGCCCAGGCACTACGCGCTGCGCATCGTTCCTGCGACGACTTATGACCGCTTCGACGCCGAGGCGGTCATAGACATCGAAGTCGCCCGGCCCGTGCGGGCGATCGTCGTCAATGCGGCCGAGCTGACTTTCAAGTCGGTGAGGCTGCGTGCGAGCACGGGGGACGAAGCGAGCCTCACGCCCAGCCTCGATCCGCAGCGCGAAACGGTGACGCTTGCGCCTGCGACCGCGCCGATCGCGCCCGGCAGTTACCGGCTCGGCATCGACTACTCGGGAAAAATCGGCAAGCATCCCCAAGGCCTGTACCAGATAGCGTACAAGGAGCGCGACAAAGGGCGGCTCGTGGAGAAACTCATGCTCGCCACCCAGATGGAGCCGGTGCAGGCGCGCCGGCTCTTTCCGGGATGGGACGAGCCGGTGTTTCGCGCGAGCTTCGATATCGTCGCGGTAATCGACGCGTCCCTGACCGCAGTGTCGAACATGCCGCAGTCCAAGGTCGAGGTCCGGCCCGACGGCAGGAAGGAAGTGAGCTTCGCCAGGTCGGTGCCCATGTCGACGTATCTGGTGGCGCTCTTCGTCGGAGAGATGGATCTCCTGGAAGACAGCGTCGATGGAATCCGGCTCGGCATCCACACCGTGAAAGGCAAGCGCGAGCGCGCACGCTACGCGATGGAGGCGACCAAGGAGATCGTGCGCTATTACAACGGCTACTTCGGCGAGCCTTACCCTCTGGCCAAGCTGGACCAGATCGCGCTTCCCGGTGGCATAGGCGGCGCGATGGAAAACTGGGGGGCGATCGCCTACAACGAGGGCCGCCTGCTGTACGACCCCGGCGAAGATTCGCTGCGCCAGCAGCAAGGCGTCTACGGCATCATCGCGCACGAGATCGCGCACCAATGGTTCGGCAACCTCGTCACGATGGCCTGGTGGGACAACTTGTGGCTGAACGAGGGTTTCGCCTCGTGGATGGCGAGCAAGGCCGCCGAGCGCTTCAACCCACGCTGGGGAATGCGGCTGCGCGAAGCGCTCTGGAAAGAGGAGGCTCTGTCCGAGGACGCGCGCAGGACGACCCATGCGATCCAGACGCCGGTCGAGAACGACATGCGCGCGATGGACGTCTTCGATTCCATCACCTACGCCAAGGGAGCCGCGGTCCTGCGCATGCTCGAGGCCTATCTCGGCGACGACGCTTTCCGCGCGGGTGTGCGGGGCTACATGCGGGCGCATCGCTTTTCCAATACGACCACGGCCGACTTCTGGCACCATCTGTCGGGAGCGTCGGGGCAGGACATCGGCAAACTGATCGCGGGCTGGACCGAGCAGCCGGGATACCCTGTCGTGAAAGTCCTGCAGCAGTGCGAAAACCGCGCCGCCGTCGTAACGCTCGCGCAGGAGCGCTTCACGCTCAACGACCCCAAGGCGGCACCGCTTGCGTGGAATGTGCCCGTGATCCTCGCCGACGGGGCAGGGAGGAGGCGCACGGTGCTTCTCGAGCAGAGCTCGCAGAAACTGCGCCTCGAACGCTGCGGCGCGATGCTTGCAAACGCCGGCGACACCGGCTACTACCGCAGCCAGTACGACGACCGGAACTTTCGCCGGCTCGCGCTCGCCTTGAAACGGCTTCCGGCCCCGGACCGTCTGCGGCTGCTCTCGGACACCCTGGCGCTCGCGCAGGCGGGGCGCGCCGACGCGACGCGCTATCTCGCGCTCGTGGAGAACCTCGGCGCCGAGACCGACCGCACGATCTGGGACCATGTCACCGGCGCGCTGCGCTTCCTGCGCGAGCTGCTCGATTCGCCGGGCGACCAGGCCGTCTTCGATCGCTACGTCGCGCGGCTGCTGGAGGCGCCGTTTTCGAGCGTCGGCTGGGACACGCGGCCGGGCGAGCCCGCCGACACCGGGTTGCTGCGCAGGTCGCTGATCGAGGCGCTCGGCAGGGCGGGGCACGAAGCGGTCGTGCGAGAAGCGCAGTCCCGGTTCGCAGCGCGCACGGAGAAGCCGATCGATGCGGCGATCCGGCCCGCGGTGCTGAACATCGTCGGCCGCTACGCCGACCCGGCGGCGTTCGAGGCGCTGCTCGAGCGGATGCGCA
>VBCT01000297.1 GCA_005882235.1 Betaproteobacteria bacterium | reverse complement strand
GGCCCCGGCCTTTGCGATCTTCACGTCCTGCATCGAGCCCGCCATGACGAGCACGATCAGGCCGATGTTGAGGACGACCCAGGTCGTCTGGTTGATCTGGTGCGCCTCGATGTTGCCGCGCCGCGCGAGCAGGAACCCGTAGGTGATCCCCGCGACGAGGAAGACCTCGAGAATCAGGTTGGCGTCGGCGATCAGCGGGCCCGCGCCGAAAAATCCTCGCGAGTCCTCGAGCCCCGACAGCGAGATCCCGGCGATCCAGGCGAGCGAGCCCGCGATCATCACGGCGGCCGTGACGATCGCAGAACGCATGTTGCCGGGTGCGGCCATGGCTCCTTCCTTTCGCATGCCTAGATTACGCCATCGGCGCGCAGCCTGGCGATCTCGGGCTCGCCGAGCTTCAACACCTCGCGCAGGATCTCCTCGGTGTGCTGCCCCAGCACCGGGGGCGCGAGATTGTGCTCGAGCGGCGTCTCCGAGAAGCGCATCGGGCTCGCCACCAGCGGGAGCTTCCCTGCGAGCGGATGCTCGAGCTCGATTTTCACCCCGCGCGCCTTCACCTGCGGCTCCTGGAACACCTGCGCGACGTCGTTGATCGGCCCGTTCGCGACGCCCGCCGCATCGAGCAGCTCGACCCATTCGCGCGTGGTCTTTCTCAGGAAAATCGCCTGCAGGAGCCGCGTCAGCTCGTCGCGGTTCTCGACGCGCTTGCCGTTCGATGCGAAGCGCGCATCGTCGGCGAGCTCGGCGCAGCCGGCGACCTCGCAGAACTTGCGGTAGAGGTTGTCGTTACCGCAGGCGAGGATCACGCGGCCGTCCCGGGTGCGGAACGGCTGATACGGCACGATGTTCGGGTGCAGGTTGCCGATCCGCCTGGGCGGTGAGCCGGTGGAGAAGTAGTTGGTGTTCTGGTAGGCGAGGAGCGCGATCTGCGAGTCGAGGAGCGCGAGATCGAGGTGCTGCCCCGCCCCGCCCTCAGCGCGGTGCGCGAGCGCCGCGCAGATCGCGATCGAGGCGTACATGCCGGTGATGATGTCGGCGACGGGGACCCCGGCGCGCTGCGGCCCGCCGCCCGGCGCATCGTCCGGTTCGCCGGTGACGCTCATCATGCCGCCCATGCCCTGGATCATGAAGTCGTAGCCGGGGCGCTCGCGGTACGGGCCGGTCTGGCCGAAGCCCGTGAGCGAGCAGTAGACCAGGCGCGGGTTGATTTTCTTCAGGTCGTCGTAGGCGAGGCCGTAGCGCGCGAGGTCGCCGAACTTGTAGTTCTCGATGAGCACGTCGGAAATCCGGGCGAGCTCGCGCACGAGCTTCTGGCCTTCGGGCCTGGAGATGTCGATCGTGATCGATTTCTTGCCGCGGTTGGCCGAGGTGTAGTAGGCCGAGTCCTTGGTGTCGCGCCCGTTCTTGTCCTTCACCCAGGGCGGTCCGAAGGCGCGCGAGTCGTCGCCCGAGCCCGGGCGCTCGATCTTGATCACTTCGGCGCCGAGATCGGCGAGGTTCTGCCCCGCCCAGGGGCCGGCGAGCACGCGCGAAAGATCGAGGACGCGGATGTGCGAGAGCGGTCCCGCCATGAGTTTTCAGGCCGTTGGAGACGCGGTATTTTATCCGAAAGCGTCGCGCCGGCCCTCCGGAACGCTACAATTGCCGAAGGAACCACGGAGCACGGAATGCGATCTCTTCGGTGGAGAGCAATGTGCGCAGCCGCTCTTTGCGCGCCCCTCGTCGCGGCCGCGCAGCAGCAGCCCTCCGATTACGCCCGCGAGAAGCGCTGGGCCGACGAGATCGTCCCGCAACTCGTCTCGGGCGACCCGGTGTGGCTCGAAGCGCCGCGGACCGAGAAATTCCTCGGCATCTACACCGAGGCGAAGAACGCGAAGGGCGCGATCATCCTCGCGCACGGACTGGGCGTGCATCCCGACTACGGCCTGATCGGCGAGCTGCGCACGCGGCTCGCCGACGGGGGCTACACCACGCTTTCGATCCAGATGCCGATTCTCTCCGCGGAAGCGCCGCCGGCGCGCTACCCGGTGCTCTTCTGGGAAGCCGACGCGCGCTTCGCCGCGGCGATGACCTACCTGAAGCGCAAGCGCTACGAGAGAGTCGTGCTGCTCTCGCACAGCATGGGCTCGCGCATGGCGAACCATTACGTCGGGGCGCATCCGCTGGTTCCCCTCGCGGGCTGGATCTCGCTTTCCATCTCGAGCGTGGAGTTCGCGCCGGTCAAGCGAGTGAAGTTTCCGATTTTCGACATCTACGCGGAAAACGACTTCGACGCCGTGCTGCGGGGCGCGCAGCAGCGCGCTGCGGCGCTCAAACGCATGCGCGGCTCGAGCCAGACCATGGTGTTCGCGACCGATCACTTTTTCGCCAAGAAGGAAAAGGAGCTCGTGTCGCTGATCGGGCTGCTCCTCGAAGGCGAGAAGAAATGAAAAGCCCCGCGGGCGTAGTGCGTCATAAACCCCACGGAATCAGGGCGTTTGTCGACGGTGCGGGAACTGACCTGGATCAATTGCGGTTCCCCTGCTTCACCGTCTACACTGTCAGGCTCGAAACTGGGAGGCAAGGGAGGTTTTATGCCGTTGGTCGCGATGACGCGCGAAATGGGGTCTCTCGGGATGGATGTCGCCCGAATCCTCGAGTCCGAGCTCCGGGTGCCGGTGGTCTACCACGAGATGATCAACAACCTCGCCGACAAGATG
>VBCT01000054.1 GCA_005882235.1 Betaproteobacteria bacterium | reverse complement strand
GGGTGTTGCCCAGGTTCACGTAAGGCGTTGCCCCGGAATAGCCTTGCACCTCGCCCTCGAGGACGCCCTCGCTGAACTGCGGCAGTCTCGCGACGACCCTGCCGCGAGGATCGATGATCGCAGTCATTCCGGTATTGGTCGCGCGCAACATGGTGCGCCCGGTCTCGAGCGCGCGCATGCGCGATATCTGCAGGTGCTGGGCCGGGGCAAGCGAATCTCCGAACCAGGCGACGTTCGAGACGTTCACCAACAGCGTCGCCTCCGGCAACTGGCGGATGATCTCCTCGCCGAAGGCATCCTCCCAGCAGATGTTCGCCGCGACGAGCTGCCCGGCGAGTGCGAGCGGCCTGGGGTGTTCCGGGCCCAGGGAAAAATCCGAGAGCGGAATCGCGAAGGTCTTCACAATCCAGCCGAAGCCCGGGGGAACGAACTCGCCGAAGGGAACGAGGTGCGACTTGTCGTAGCGCTGCGAAGGCGAAGCCCCCACGCTGACCACACTGTTGAAATAGCGTCCCTCAGCGTCCCGGATGGGCACGCCGATCAGAACGTCGGCGCGCCGCGCGACGGCGGTTCGCTCGATGTCCTTCAGGTAGCTCGGGTCGACCGCGTCGAGGAACCGCGGGATGGCGGTTTCGGGCAGCACGATGAGCCGACCCTTGCTTGCTTCGATGAGGCGCTTGTAGATCGACAGAGTCATCGCGTATCGATCCGCCTGAAACTTCAGATCCTGGGGGATGTTTCCTTGGAGCAGCGCAACCTTGAGGGGCGCGCCCTGGAGAGAGGTCCACTCGATCTGCTTGAGCAGATGACCGAGGCCGAAAGCAAAGACGAGCGCCACGCCGCCCGCGAGGCGGTCTTTCAGGGAGCCGGTGGCCACGACGAACGATACGCCGTATACCCCGATAACGGGAGCAAATCCCGCGAGCGGAGAGTCGACTTGGCTGTAACCGAGGGCAAGCCAGGGCACGCCGGTGAAGACCCAGCCGCGCAACCACTCGAAGAGTGTCCACGCCGCTGGGAACGCGATCAGCACGGCGGTAAGCGGAGCGCGCACTAGCCGCGCGAGGAACCAGCCGGCGGCCGCAGGATAGAGCGAGAGGATGGCGCAGTAGGCGAGCGTGCCGATCGCAGCGAGTGGCGCCGCCATCATTCCGAAATCGTGAAGGCTGACGTAGACCCAGGACGCACCGACGCCGAAGAGGCCGACGCCAAAAGCGAAACCTGCCCAGAACGCGGCCTGCGCCGCTGCCCGCAGCCAGACGAGCAGCAGGCCTGCGAGAGTCAAGAACGGAAGCGGGAATACCGCGAGCGGAGCGAAGCCGGCGACGGTCACCGCGCCTGCGACAAGAGCCGCGGCAATCGCGGCGAGCGGCGATTGGAGAAAGACCTTCAAGCCTTGCCTGGCAGCCGGTGCACCTGAAGGACGTGCAGCCTGCGGCTGTCGGCGCGAAGCACCTGGACGCGCAGGCCGTCGATGGTGACCGCTTCGCCGCGCTTGGGCAGGCGCCCGAAGCGGTTTACCACGAGCCCGCCGACGGTGTCGAAATCGGTGTCGGAGAACTTCGTTCCGAAGGCCTGATTGAAATCGGCGATTTCGGTCTGCGCTTTGACGCGGTAGTGGCCCCCTTGCTCGCGCACGATGTTGTCCTCCGAATCGTCGAAGTCGTACTCGTCTTCGATCTCGCCGACGATCTGCTCGAGCACGTCCTCGATGGTCACCAGGCCCGCCACCCCGCCGTACTCGTCGACCACGATCGCCATGTGGTTGCGGTTCGCGCGGAATTCGCGCAGCAGCACGTTCAGGCGCTTGGACTCGGGCACGAAGACGGCGGGCCGGAGCATGTCGCGCACGTTGAACTCTTCCTCGCCGGCGTAGTAGCGCAGCAGGTCCTTGGCGAGCAGGACGCCGATGACGTCGTCGCGATTCTTGTCGATGACCGGGAAGCGCGAGTGCGCCGTGGCGATCACGTGCGGAATGAACTTGTCGGGGGTCTCGCTGACGTCGATCATGTCCATTTGTGCGCGCGGTACCATGATGTCGCGCACTTGCATCTCGGAGACCTGCAGGGCGCCCTCGATCATCGACAGGGCGTCGCCGTCGAGGAGATTTCTCTCGAAGGCGGAGTGCAGCAGCTTGAGCAGCTGCTCGCGGTCCTCCGGCTCGCGCATGAGCAGCGCGGAAAGGCGTTCAAGCAGCGAAGGTTTGTTCGATTCGTCCATGCTTGCAGCGGGCTGGCGCCTCGGGGCCGGTTTTATTCAGCCCCGAGATTCGTCACCCGGAATCGTCGTAGGGGTCAGGATAACCGAGTTTGGCGAGGAGCTTCTTTTCCAGCGCTTCCATGCGTGCGGTGTCGCCCGGCCGGAGGTGATCGTGGCCCTGGAGGTGCAGCAGCGCGTGAACCGTCAGGTGCGCAAGATGCGCCTCCACCGTTTTTCCCTGGGCGAGCGCTTCACGGGCGACCACCGGGGCGCAAAGGACGATGTCGCCCTGCACCAAGCCGCGTCGCAGAGTGTAGGGAAAACTCAGCACGTTGGCCGCATAGTCGCGATCGCGATAGCGACGGTTGAGAATCCGGGCTTCCGCCGCTCCGACGATACGCACGGTGATCTCGGCCGAGCCTTTGAGCGCCGCGCGCACCCAACGGCGGACTTCCGCCAAAGCAGGGACCGGGGCGGCGCGAGAGGCGACCTGAAGGTGGAGCATGAGGCGAAGTTTTCTCAAGCGACGCGGTCGTGCTCGCGGTGCGGCGTCGGGCCAGCCGCGGGACGGCACGGCGGCTACTCGTCCCCGTACCGCTCGTAGGCATCCACGATGCGTTGCACCAGTGGATGGCGGACGACGTCGTCGCTCTTGAACGCGGTGAACGCGATACCCCGCACCTCAGCCAGGATTTTCTGTACCGCCACCATTCCGCTCTTCTGCCCGCGCGCCAGATCGATTTGCGTGATATCACCGGTCACGACCGCCTTCGAGCCGAAGCCGATGCGCGTGAGGAACATCTTCATCTGCTCGGGGGTGGTGTTCTGGGCCTCATCGAGAATGACGAACGAGTGGTTCAGGGTGCGGCCGCGCATGTAGGCGAGCGGCGCGAGTTCGATTGCGCCGCGCTCAAAGAGCTTGCCGGCTTTGTCGAAACCCAGCAGGTCGTAGAGCGCGTCGTAGAGCGGTCGCAGGTAGGGATCGACCTTCTGAGCAAGATCTCCCGGGAGGAACCCAAGGCGTTCGCCCGCTTCGACCGCCGGCCGCACCAGCACGATGCGCTTCACGGCATCGCGCTCCAGCGCGTCCACCGCGCACGCCACGGCGAGATAGGTCTTACCCGTGCCCGCGGGACCGATCGCGAACGTGATGTCGTGCTCGAGGATATTCTGGATGTACTGCCGCTGCCTGGGCGTGCGGCCGCGCAGGTCCGCCCGCCGCGTGAGAAGCGGTGTGTCTTCTTTCCCCCGGCCGCGCGAACGGACTTCGATCAGGCCGAGCTGAATGTCGTCCAGGGTGAGGCCGCGTTTGGCGTCCTCGTAGAATTTCTGCAGCACGTCGGCCGCTTGGGCCGCCTGCGCTCCGCGGACCGTGAAGCGCTCGCCGCGGCGCGCAATCGTGACGTCCAGCGCGGTCTCGATTTGCCTCAGGTTCTCGTCCAGTGTCCCGCAAAGATTGGCGAGGCGCTGGTTGTCGACAGGCGTGAGGACGAGTTCCAGGGGGCGGGTCTTCAAAGGCCTACGCCGCAACGCGGACCTCGCCGCGCAGCGAGTGAGCCATCGCCGCAGTGACGGTCACTTCGACGAACTGCCCTATGAGCTGCCTGGGGCCGCGAAAGTTGACGACGCGGTTGTCTGCGGCGCGGCCCGAGAGCTCCCCGGCGTCCCTGCGCGAGGCGCCTTCGACGAGGACGCACTGGCGCGTGCCGACCATGCCTTCGCCAATCGTGCTCGCATGCGTATCGATTTTCCGCTGAAGCCGGGCAAGCCGCGCACGCTTCACCTCCTGTGGCGTATCGTCGGGAAGCTCGGCGGCGGGCGTTCCCGGGCGCCGGCTGTAAACAAACGAAAACGAGCTGTCGAAACCGACTTCGTCCACCAGTCTCAGGGTCGCTTCGAAATCCTGCTCAGTCTCCCCGGGGAAGCCCACGATGAAATCCGAAGAGATCCTGATACCCGGTCTCGCGGCGCGCAGCTTGCGCACGATAGCCTTGTACTCGAGAGCGGTGTACCCGCGCTTCATCGCCGCGAGCACGCGGTCCGAGCCGGACTGTACCGGGAGATGCACCTGCGGAGCGAGCTTTTCGATCCGTGCGTGCGCATCGATGAGACGCTGGGTGAATTCTTTCGGATGCGAAGTGGTGTAACGGATACGCCCGATTCCGGGGATCTCCGCGACGTACTCGAGGAGCAGCGCAAAATCCGCGATCACGCCGTCGGCCATCCTGCCGCGATAGGCGTTGACGTTCTGACCGAGCAGAGTCACTTCCTTGACGCCTTGCTCGGCGAGGTCGGCGACCTCGGTGAGCACGTCGTCGAAGGGGCGGGACACTTCCTCCCCGCGGGTGTAGGGAACGACGCAGAAGCTGCAGTACTTGCTGCAGCCTTCCATGGTCGATACGAAGGCGCTCGGTCCGACGACGCGCGCCGGGGGAAGCCTGTCGAACTTCTCGATCTCCGGGAAGGAAACGTCCACCTGAGGTCGGCCGGAGCTTTGCCGGGCGTCGATCAATTCGGGAAGCCGGTGCAGCGTCTGCGGGCCGAACACGAGATCGACATAGGGCGCGCGCGCCACGATGGCCGCGCCTTCCTGGCTCGCGACACAGCCGCCCACGCCGATGAGAAGATCGGGCCGCGCCTGCTTCAGGTGTTTCACGCGCCCGAGATCGTGAAATACCTTTTCCTGCGCCCGCTCGCGCACCGAGCAGGTGTTAAACAGGATCAGGTCCGCGCTTTCGGGCTGGTCGGTGAGCTCGAAGCCCTTCGCCGCGCGCAGGAGATCCGCCATCTTGTCCGAATCGTACTCGTTCATCTGGCAGCCGAATGTCCGAATGAACAGCTTTTTCGCCATGTCACCCGCCCTAGGGGCGCGGCCGCGCGAGCTCGGCGGGTGTCAGCAGCCACACGCGAAAAATCTGCCCGTCGCGATTCAGGCTGTAGGCGGCCCAGGCCCCCTCGCGCGGAATGGTTACCGGCACGATGATCAGGTTCTGGCGGTCGCGGATGATCGCGCCCGCGGCGAGCTGCATCGTTTTGTCGTCCACGGTTACGGCCATCTCTTGGACGTGCCGGATGTAGCCTCGCTTGGAGTCCTGCGGGATCGGGCTTGACCGCGTCTGAGCGAGAACCGATACGGCCCAAAGGAGGGCCGGCATGAGCGCAAGGCATGCAGCTCGGCGTGGGGCCATGGTCGCTCGCTCGAGGAGAAATGGTGGCGAATCAGGGACTCGAACCCCGGACCTGCGGATTATGATTCCGTCGCTCTAACCAGCTGAGCTAATTCGCCACGGAAAACCGGAAATTATCCTTTTTGCGTCCAAGGGTTGTCAAGGAAGACTCCTTTCGCGGGTACAATCCGCGAATGGATTTCGACATCGTCATCATCGGTGGAGGGCTTGCCGGGGCGAGTCTGGCGGCGGCGCTTGCCGAAAGTGGGTTGAGGCTTGCCCTGATCGAGCGCAAGGTGCCGCCTTCGCCGGGTCCCGATTGGGATTCGCGCGTCTACGCGCTGACTCCGGCAAGCAGGGCGTTTCTCGACCGCATCGGTGCGTGGCGGCGCCTCGAAGCCGAGCGGGTGACGCCGATTTACGACATGCGGGTGTTCGGTGACGACGGGCGCTCGCGGCTGGATTTTTCCGCTTACGAATCGGGGGCGCTGCAACTCGCGGCAACCGTCGAATCCAGCCGGTTGCACCATGCCCTGTGGCAGGGTTTCGAACGTCAGAGAAATCTATCGGTGCTGTGTCCGGCGGCGCCTTCGGAGCTGCGTCGCGCCGCGAATCGCATCGAAATCGGTCTCGAAGACGGCAAGGTGGTCACGGCGAAACTGGCGGTCGGCGCCGATGGAGCCGAGTCTTGGGCGCGGCACGCCGCAGGCATCGAGGCCCGAAGCGGGAGCTACGCGCAGCTCGGCGTCGTCGCCAATTTCGCCTGCGCGCGGCCACATCGCAATATCGCGTATCAATGGTTTCGCAGCCACGGTGTGCTCGCCTATCTGCCCTTGCCCGACCGGCGCGTCTCGATCGTCTGGTCCGCACCGGAAACGCACGCCCGCGACCTGCTCGCCCTCGCGCCCGCGGCGTTTTGCGCTCGCGTGAGCGAAGCAGGCGGCGAAGCTCTGGGCGCCCTGGAGCCGCTCACGCCGCCCGCTGCCTTTCCCTTGACTCGCATGTCGGTCGATCGCATCGTGCAGGGCAGGATTGCGCTTATCGGCGACGCGGCTCACGTCTTGCACCCGCTCGCCGGGCAGGGAGTCAATCTGGGATTGGGTGACGCGCACTCGCTTGCCGACTTGCTCCGTGGAGCCTCCGACCCGGGAGATCGCCTCCTGCTGCGGAGCTATGAGCGCGCCCGCGCCGAGGATATACTCGCATTGCGCTGGGTCACGGACGGGTTGTTCCGGCTTTTTGATGCGAACCACCGAGTAGCCGCGCGGATCCGGAACTTCGGATTGAACCTGACGAACTCCACTACGGTCGTCAAGACTGTGCTTGCGCGCCGCGCCATGGGAATAGGCGGGGGCCTTCATCACGGGGAACCATCATGAGTTCGCGACTGCCGGCTCTAGTTCTCGCCGCGGTCTTTACGGGGACCGCGCTCGCCGACGAGGCATCGGTGAGGCGAGGCGTCGAAGCCCGCTTCGACGGCATCAAAGTGGACAGCGTGAGCAAGACGTCCTATGCCGGCCTGTACGAGATCGTAGTCGGGGAGACGCTGTTCTATACCGACGAGAAAGTGAACTTCGTGTTCAAGGGCGAGATCATCGACGCGCGTTCTCAGAAGAATCTCACCGAAGAGCGCCAGCAAAAACTTACCGCGATCAAGTTCGAGGATTTGCCGCTCGATCTCGCGATCAAGCAGGTGCGGGGCAACGGCAAGCGCGTGGTAGCGATTTTCGCCGATCCGTTCTGCCCCTATTGCAAGAACCTCGACCGAGCGCTGCTACGCCAGGACGACATTACGATCTATACGTTTCTCTACCCCATTCTTCGGCCCGAGTCGCCGGACAAGGCACGTACCATCTGGTGCGCGCCCGACCGGGCCAAGGCCTACTACGATTTCATGCTGAGCGGCCGGGACCCGGCGGCCGCGCCCTCCTGTAACGCGCCGGTCGATAAGTGGCTTGCCCTGGGTAAGAAAATCGGCGTAAGAGCGACGCCAACCAGCTTTACGACAAATGGGGAGAGAATCCTCGGCGCCCGGCCCGAGGAGCTGGTGAAATTGATCGACGAGGCCAAGAAATAAACTCTTGAGCGGGCGTACCCCGCTTCAGGGCGTCACGGCGCCTGTCGGAGCGGGTTTCAGGTCCTTCGGGAGCAGGGCCCACATTCTCCCCTGTTGCCGCATGCGGCCCGCTTGGGCGCCCGCCTCGGGGCCGAACCCCCAGAAGAAATCCGCGCGCACCGGATTGCGGATCGCACCTCCCGTATCCTGAGCGAGGACCAGGCGGGTGAGCGGCGTCGCGCTTGCCGGAAACGTCGTCGCGAGAAATACCGGAGCCCCGAGGGGGACGTAGCGCGGATCGACGGCGATCGAGCGGCCCGGCGCGAGCGGAACTCCGAGCGCGCCGACGGGGCCGCTCGCCGGGTCGGCGAGTGGCAGCTCGCGAAAGAACACGAAGCTCGGGTTCTGGTTGAGAAGCTCTTCGAGACGCTTCGGATTCGCCGCCGCCCAGGCCTTGATCGCAGGCATCGAAGCTTCGCCGAGCTGGAGTTCACCGCGCTCGACGAGGTAGCGCCCGATCGATTGAAAAGGATGGCCGTTCTGGTCGGCGTAGCCGAGACGCAGCGTCTCGCCGCCGTCGAGCTGAATCCTCCCGGAACCCTGGATCTGGAGGAAAAAGGCCTCGATCGGATCGTCGACCCATAGAATCTCTTTTCCGGCGACGGGTGCGGCGCCGCGAGCGATTTCCGCGCGCGAGTAGTACGGCACGACACGTTTTCCCTCGACGCGCCCGCGCAGGCGCATTCCGCGCAGATCCGGGTTGATCGCGGAAAGGTCGACGGTGAGCAGGTCGTCCGGCGGACCGTATAGAGGGTAGACAAACGGCGCGGCCCTGGCGCGGCTGCCGCGCAGGAGCGGTTCGTAGTAACCCGTGACCAGCCCGTCGACCGCGCCGTCCGGGTTTGCGAGACGCCACGGAGTGAAATTTTCCTCCAGGAAGCGCCGTGCCTCCTCGTCGCCCGGCGAGCGAAGCTCCATCGCTCGCGCACACACCCCGCGCCACGCGTCGCGCCAGCGCAGCGCCTGACACGATGCGAGGAAAGCGGGCCAAGCCGCCGCTTGCTCGCCCTCCTTCCACCCCGTCAGCGCTCCGAAATCGACGGGGTCGAGCGCGTTGATGCGAGGGGCAACGGGGGGCAGCGCAGGACACGGGCATACCCCGTCCGGCGGCGGCAGCAGCGCGCAGCCGGCAATCAAGCCTGCCGCCGCGAGAAAAAACCAGCGCAAGTGCTCTATCATCGGCTTCCGGGGATTAGAGAGGGCATCGTCGAGTGAGTTCCGGGTTGTGGATCATCCTCCTCGAAGCGGGGCTCGCCCTTGCGCTCGTCGCGTTCCTCGTGTGGTGGACGCTGCCGCGCAGACGGGAGAGCGAGGACCGCGAACCAAAGGATACCTCCAGCACGTCAGAACGGCGCTAGTGCAGGACACGGGGTACCGACAGCGTGAACTCGGGAATCGGCGCGTCGAACTGGGTACCGTCTTCGGCCACCATCTGGTAGCTGCCTCGCATCGTCCCGACCGGCGTCGCGATCGCGGTGCCGCTCGTGTACTCGAAGCTTTCTCCGGGTTTGAGCAGCGGCTGAGCGCCGACTACGCCCAGACCCCGCACTTCCTGCACCTGGTTGCGGCCGTCGGTGATGATCCAGTGTCGCGAGATCAGCTGAGCGGGGAGGCTTCCGTTGTTGCGGATCGTGATGGTATAGGCGAAGACGAAGCGGGCGTTCTGCTCGTCGGACTGTTCCGGGATGTATTGCGTCTGCGAGGAGACCGCGACCTCGTATTTTTTCTCCGCGACCATGCGGTCATTCCACACGAAATCGCGCGGACTGACAAGAGCGGGACGCTCGCCGCTTCATGCGGCTCCGGGCAAATCCAAGTAGAATTTCCGGCGATGGCTGCGCGCACGTTCCGAATCGCACCGAGCATCCTGTCGGCAAACTTCGCGCGGCTCGGCGATGAAGTGGCTGAGGTTGTCGCGGCCGGAGCCGACATGATTCACTTCGACGTGATGGACAATCATTACGTCCCGAATCTCACCGTGGGACCGGTCGTGTGCGAGGCAATCCGCCCGCTTACCGAAAGCGTGATCGATGTGCACTTGATGGTCAGACCGGTTGATCGGATCATTCCGGATTTCGCTCGCGCCGGAGCCAACATCATCAGCTTCCACCCGGAAGCGAGCGAGCACGTCGATCGGACCGTCGGCTTGATCCATGACTCGGGCTGCAAGGCGGGCCTCGCGTTGAACCCCGCGACGCCCTTGTCCTGCCTCGATCACGTCTTGCACAAACTCGACCTGGTTCTCATCATGTCGGTGAATCCGGGATTTGGCGGACAGCAATTCATCTCCCACGCTCTGGAGAAACTGCGCAACGCGCGCAGGAAAATCGACGACCTGGGGCGCGCAATCATGCTGGAAGTGGACGGCGGTGTGAACGCCGGGAACATCGCCGGAATCGCGCGCGCCGGGGCGGATACCTTCGTCGCGGGTTCCGCAATTTTCGGCTCGAAGGACTACCGGGCGACCATCTCGCAGATGCGAGACGCGCTCAGGTCCGTCGGCTAGAGACGGGTATCGCGGAGTACCGCGCGGCCGCGCCGAGAGGCCGAAATGGGATCGTTCATTGAGGAAATTCGGGCGATCGTCGGACCGGCGGGCCTGATCACGTCGCCGATAGAGATCGCGCCCTACGCTACGGATTGGCGAAAGCGCTACCTTGGCAAGGCTGCAGCCGTTGTCAGGCCGGCGTCCACCGCCGAGGTGGCCGAGGTGGTGCGCGTGTGCGCCGGCTCGCGTACGGTGATCGTCCCCCAAGGGGGAAATACGGGCCTTTGCGGCGCGGCGACCCCGGATGCAAGCGGTACGCAGATCGTCCTCAATCTCTCGCGAATGAACCGGATCCGCGAAGTCGATGCGCGCAACAGCACCATGACTGCCGAAGCCGGCTGTGTGCTGGCCAACCTGCAAAGGGCGGCCGAAGAAGCGGGGCGCTTCTTCCCCTTGAGCCTTGCGGCAGAAGGCAGTTGCGAAATCGGCGGCAATCTTTCCACCAATGCGGGCGGCACTGCGGTACTGCGCTACGGCAATGCGCGCGAGCTCGCGCTGGGGCTCGAGGTCGTGCTGCCCTCCGGAGAGGTATGGGAGGGCTTGCGCGGCCTGCGCAAGGACAACACCGGCTATGACCTGAAGCAGCTTTTCATCGGTGCCGAAGGCACGCTCGGCGTAATCACGGCGGCGGTCTTGAAGCTCTTTCCCCTGCCCAAGTCTCATGCCACCGCCGTGGTGGCGCTGCAAAGTCCGGAAAAGGCTGTGGTGCTGCTGGAGCGGGTTTTGGAAGCCTGCGGCGAGAGGCTCACGGGCTTTGAGCTACTCTCCGATTCTTGCCTCTCGCTCGTACTGAAGCACTTCAGGGATACCGCCGCGCCGTTCCCGCGCCGGTTCCCTCACTATGTGCTGATGGAACTCTCGGACACGCAGTCCGGTGGAGGTGTCAGGGCTCTGGCCGAAAGCGTGCTCGAAGCGTCTCTCGAGGAGAAAAGCGTTCTCGATGCGGCGGTCGCGCAGAACGAGACCCAGGCGCAGGCTTTCTGGAAGCTGCGTGAATTCATCTCCGAAGCGCAGGCCCATGAGGGCCCGAATACTCGCGCATTGCCGATTTCATTTCGGCGACGGACGCGAAACTCGCACGCGCTCATGCGGGCGCGCGCATGGTGACGTTCGGACATCTCGGCGACGGGAACCTTCACTACAACGTATCGGCTCCCGAAGGGGTTGCCCCGGATGTTTTTGTCAAGGATACGGCGGCGATCAATCGCTTGGTGCACGACAGTGTAGCGCGGTTCGGCGGTTCGATCAGCGCCGAGCACGGGCTCGGTCAGCTGAAACGCGATGAAATCCAGCGCTACAAGTCACCTCTCGAGCTGGAGTTGATGCGCAAGCTCAAGCGGGCTCTCGACCCGCACGGCATCATGAATCCCGGCAAGGTGCTTTAGCGTGCTGTAATCGTACGAGGGAAGGCGATGGACAAGCCGCGCGGGGGTGTTATAGAGTAAGCGCTCCGAACGAGACGCAAGGTAAGTCAACCGTGCTCTTCGAAAACGCCGGGAAACGGGTGCAATCGCGCAGCTGGCGCTGGCGGCGCAGCTAGCCTGCAGTCGCTCGCGCGCCCCGCGCGCACCCGCAGTACCCCGCAACGTTTTCGTGGAGCAGTCATGACCGAAGCAGAATTCCAGCGGCTTGCCGCTCAAGGTTTCAACCGCGTCCCGCTCCTCGCAGAGACCTTCGCCGATCTCGAGACGCCGCTATCGCTCTACCTGAAGCTTGCCAATCGCTCCAACACCTATCTGCTTGAGTCCGTAGTGGGCGGGGAGCGCTTCGGGCGCTATTCGTTCATCGGGCTGGCGGCCCCGCTAAGGCTGCGGGCCGTCGGGAGCCTGGTGACGGTGATGCATGGAGACGTCATAGCGGAGAAGTCCCAGGCCGCCGATCCGCTCGCTTTCGTGCGCGAGTTCCTTTCGCGCTACCGCGTCGCGGAGCTCCCCGGTTTGCCCCGGTTCTGCGGGGGTCTGGTCGGATATTTCAGCTACGACACGGTGCGGTGGATCGAGCCGCGGCTCGCCGGAGGATGGCTCAAGCCCGATGCGCTCGGCTGCCCGGACATGCTGTTGCTGGTGTCCGAGGAGCTTGCCGTCATCGACAATCTTTCGGGAAAGCTCTATCTCGTCGTCTATGCGGATCCGACCAAGCCGCGCGCCTGGCACGACGCTCAGGCGCGCCTGCGCGAACTGCTGGGCGCGCTCAGGCTGCCTTTGTCACCACTTTCCGAGACGCGTGACGCCGAGACGGAGGTCGCATCGAATTTCGACGCCGACACATTCCGTACCGCGGTCGATCGTGCAATCCGGTACGTTCACGACGGTGACATCATGCAGGTCGTGCTGTCACAGCGCTTGTCGCGTCCGTTTGCCGGATCTTCGCTGTCCTTGTATCGGGCTTTGCGCTCGATCAACCCGTCGCCGTACATGTTCTATTTCGATTTCGGCGACTTCCAGGTGGTCAGCGCCTCGCCCGAAATCCTGGTGCGTCTGGAGCGTGGTACGGTTACGGTGCGCCCGATCGCCGGAACGCGCCGCCGCGGGGCGACGCAAGACGAGGACGCCGCGCTGGAGCGCGAGTTGCTCGCCGATCCGAAGGAACGTGCGGAACACGTGATGCTGGCCGACCTCGGCCGCAACGACGTCGGGCGCGTGGCCGCGACGGGTACTGTCCGGCTCACCGAAACGATGACGGTCGAGCGCTACTCGCACGTGATGCACATCGTGTCGAACGTGGAAGGAAGGCTGCGCGACGGGCTGGATTGCCTCGACGTCTTCCGCGCGGCGTTTCCTGCGGGAACGGTGAGCGGCGCGCCCAAGGTACGTGCCATGGAGATCATCGACGAACTCGAGCCGGACAAGCGGGGCGTCTACGCGGGTGCCGCGGGCTATCTGGGATTCAACGGCGATATGGACCTGGCCATTGCAATCCGCACGGCGGTCGTAAAAGATGGTCAGCTGCACGTGCAGGCCGGTGCCGGGATCGTCGCCGACTCGGTTCCTGAAAGCGAATTGCAGGAAACCCGTGCCAAGGCGCGGGCCGTCCTGCGCGCCGCAGAGATCGCTTCGAGGGGAATATGATCCTAATGATCGACAACTACGATTCCTTCACCTGGAATCTGGTGCAGTACCTGAGCGAGCTGGGCGCGGAGGTCAGAGTGTTTCGCAACGACGAGATCGCGGCGGCGGACATCGCTGCGCTGAGACCGGAAGGCATCGTCATTTCACCCGGGCCCTGCACTCCCACTGAAGCGGGGATCTCGCTCGCCGCGGTACGCGGGTTTGCCGGCAGGATCCCGATATTGGGCGTGTGCCTCGGCCATCAGGCGATCGGCCAGGCTTTCGGCGGCGAGGTCGTGCACGCGGGTAAAGTCGTCCACGGAAAAACCTCGACGATCAAGCATTGCGGCTTGGGCGTGTTTCGTGGACTGCCGAGCCCTTTCGTGGCGACGCGTTACCATTCGCTTGCGATCCGCCGCGCGACCCTGCCCAAGTGCCTCGAGGTCACCGCGGAATCCGAAGACGGCGAGATCATGGGCGTGCGCCACCGTGAGTTCGCCGTGGAGGGCGTGCAGTTCCACCCCGAGTCCTTTCTCACCGAGCATGGACACGCGCTCTTGAAAAATTTCCTGCAACGGGAGGCGGCATGAGCATCACGGTCCAGGAAGCGCTGACGCGGACCATCGAGCACCGCGAGATATTCCACGACGAAATGCTCGACCTGATGCGGCAGATCATGAGTGGGCAGATTTCGCCCGTCATGATCGCGGCCATTATCGTAGGCTTGCGAGTGAAGAAGGAAACGATCGGCGAGATCACCGCCGCGGCACAGGTGATGCGCGAGCTTGCGACGCGGGTGACGGTGAAGGATCCCGAGAACCTGGTGGACATCGTGGGCACCGGGGGGGACGGCGCGAACACCTTCAATATCTCGACCGCGTCCATGTTCGTTTGCGCGGCGGCGGGGGGGCGCGTCGCCAAGCACGGCAACCGCGCCGTGTCTTCGCAGTCGGGCAGCGCGGACGTGCTGGAGGCGCTGGGCGCGAACATCAACCTGAAGCCCGAGCAAGTGGGCCGCTGCATCGACGAGATAGGGGTCGGTTTCATGTTTGCGCCGGCGCATCACGCGGCGATGAAACACGCCGCCCCGGTGAGACGGGAGCTTGGGGTGCGCACCCTGTTCAACATTCTGGGACCGCTCACCAATCCGGCCGGCGCGCCGACGCAGCTGATGGGCGTCTTTCATCCTGATCTCGTCGGAATCCAGGTCCGGGTGCTGCAGCGGCTCGGGGCGCGCCACGCGATCACCGTCTACGGCCTGGAAGGCTTGGACGAGATTTCGGTGAGCGGCCAGACGATGATCGGGGAGTTGAGGAACGGGAAGGTTCTCGAGTACGCGATCCACCCGGAAAGATTCGGCTTGCCGGTGCACGATCCGAAAGCGCTGCGCGTCACGACGGTCGAAGAGTCGCGAAACGTGGTGGTAGCGGCGCTGGAAAACAAGGCCGGCGCCGCGCGGGACATCGTCGCGCTCAATGCCGGAGCCGCAATCTACGTGGCCGGCAAGGCGGCGAGTCT